>CAJYBN010000305.1 GCA_913064925.1 uncultured Peptococcaceae bacterium | reverse complement strand
AGCAACCGCCGCACCGATATGTACGGCGGCAACCTGGAGGGCAGAGCCCGGCTACCCCTGGAAATAGTGCGCAGAATTAGGAAAATATTGGGTCCAGACTATCCTATTTTCTACCGGCTCAGTGCCGATGAGTTTGTGGAGGGAGGGCTAACTCTGGATGAAACCAGGGAGTTCGCCCGCATGCTGGAACAAGCGGGTGTGAACTGCATTGACGTCTCGGCGGGGAACTTTTCTTCAATCCACCGTTTTATCATGCCAGCCTATTACCCCAACGGTTATTATGTCTATCTGGCGAAAGGAATCAAAGAAGCGGTTAACATACCGGTCATAGCTGTCGGCGCAATCTCCGACCCGGTTCATGCCAACGAAATTATTGGTGGAGGAGCTGCCGATCTAGTGGCTATGGGCAGGGCGCTGATAGCCGACCCGTACCTGCCCCGGAAGGCCTTTGAAGGCAGATTTGCGGACATACGTGCTTGTATTCGCTGTAACGACGGATGCATCAACAGGCTTTTGAAAGGGTGGACCATGCGCTGTGCCGTAAACCCGGTTACAGGGCGGGAAAAGCATTACGCGGAAATTTCCCCGGCTCGGGTCAGGCGCAGGGTAATGGTGGTGGGGGGAGGCCCGGCCGGCATGCAGGCGGCCATTATAGCCCGGCGGCGGGGGCACGAGGTAACGCTGTACGAAAAAACCGACCGCCTGGGAGGGCTTTTAAATATAGCCGTCATCCCCGATTTCAAGCAGGACCTGCGCCGGTTCCGGGACCACCTGATCAGCCAGGTGAGAAAAATGCAAATTAATGTGGTTTATAACCGGGAAGTAAACCGCGACTTCGTGTATGCAAAGAAGCCGGATGTCGTTATTATCGCCGCGGGATCCAGGCTCCACGTGCCTGACGTGCCTGGAGCGCCCGTGCGCAAGATGGTTAGCTCGCTGGACGTGTATTCTGGCATAATCCAGACCGGCCAAAACGTGCTGGTGGTTGGCGCCGGCCTGATCGGCTGCGAAACGGCCTTAATCTTGACCCGTCAAGGTAAAAAGGTAACCTTGATTGATCGCTTGGAAAAAATAGGATTCGACTTGGAGCCCCTCACTTATATGGCCATTACCGAACTTTTGAGCCAGGTGGGTGTAGAAATGCGAACAGAGCTCAACCTTGAAGCGGTGACGGAAACCGGTGCCATAGTGAGTGATAAAAACTGGAACAGGTACGAAATTCAGGCCGATACCGTGGTGAATGCCCTGGGCCTTGAGCCCAACCAGGAAATAATTCAGGAGTTGGCAGGAACCGCCCCTGTTATTTTTGCCGTGGGAGATTGTTACAAACCCCGGGACGTAGGCGATGCGATCCATGAAGCCTTCAGCCGTGCTATAGGGCTGGAGCCGGGACAAGACCTAAGCAGGGATATGGGCAGTGCAGCGGATATATTGTTCCTGGGTGAGGATTTTTATTACGAGCCCGATAATATGGCCGGCGTCTCCTACGGTGGATATGAGCATCACACTCAGTGACTAACCCTCCCTTAGCTTGGTTCAGGAAGAAGCTTCCTGAGTCAAGCAAGTTCGTGATGGGTAGGGGCATCGTTACTCGCATGCAGGGTCTATGCCCTAGTGGAGAGATTTGGTTTCCTTCACCTAAGGTGTTTTAGCAACATGGTAAGGAAACCCTTTACTTCCACGTTGTACCGGAATTAAAGGAACAGGCGGCGGCAAAGATAAACAAATTCTTTAAGACAAAAGAAAACCCCTCTATTACAGAGGGAAGTTAAAAAATTACTTGTTTTCGAAACCAGGGTAATACCCTGGTTTTCAATTCCCATTGTCGTCAAATTGTCGTCAAATTGCTTTTTATCATCTATCCTAAAAGGCTGGAAGCCTTGATTTTACTGGTGGGCGATGACGGATTTGAACCGCCGACCCCATGCTTGTAAGGCATGTGCTCTCCCAGCTGAGCTAATCGCCCGTATATGGTGACCCCACCGGGATTCGAACCCGGGTTACCGCCGTGAAAGGGCGGTGTCTT
>CAJYBN010000304.1 GCA_913064925.1 uncultured Peptococcaceae bacterium | reverse complement strand
GTACTTACGGGCCGGTACTGGCAGACCCTGCCGGCTTATATCGCGAAGCCCGCTGAAGCTCCACCGGGTATCTGTAACTGGTACTGGACGGCGCATCAGCATGTTGTAGAGCGCCCGCCCGTTAAACGGAACCAGCGGCCACAAGTAGGGCACGCCGAAAGAGCGGGTGAAGGCGAGCAAGACCAGGGTCAGCACCAGGCCCGCCACCAGCCCGGGTAGACGGAACAAGCCCACCATCACCAACAGGAACAGCCGGATCAGGCGGTTGACCAATCCCAGTTCATAGCTGGGGGTAAGAAAGGTTCCCACCATAGCGGCGGCCGTATACATAATCACCTCGGCGTTGAACAAGCCCACCGAAACCGCCATTTCTCCTATAAGCAGCGCGGCAATCAAGCCCAGGGCGGTAGCCAGCGCCGTCGGGGTATGGATCGTCGCCATGCGTACCATATCCACTGCCAGCTCGGCCAGTAGAAACTGTATAAATATAGGTATCTCACCCATCTTGTCGGGGCCGATAAATTTCAACGCAGGCGGCAGAATTTCCGGCTGCAGCACCGCCAGCAGCCAAAGCGGTAAAAGAAATACGGAAATGACCACCCCCAAGTAGCGCACCCAGCGCAAGTACATCCCGACGGTGGGGTTTTGGCGGTATTCTTCGGCGTGCTGCAGGTGGTGGAACAGCGTTACCGGGGCAATGGCCACGCTTGGCGACGTATCCACCAGAACCAGCACGTGTCCCTCCAGCAAGTGGGCGGCAGCTACGTCGGGCCTCTCGGTATACCGGACCCGCGGCAGTGGGTTCCAATAATTGCCAGGCGTAATCAGTTCCTCCACAGCCTTCTCAGCCATGGGCAGCCCATCTATATTCACGGCGGAAATTTTTTCCCGGATGCTGTCAACCAACTCCTGGTTAGCAATGTCTTCGATATAGCAAATCACTATGTCCGTTTTGGAGCGCTTGCCCGCCTGCATGTATTCCATGCGCAGCTTGGGATCGCGGATGCGCCGCCTGATCAATGCAGTGTTGAACACCAGCGTTTCCGTGAAACCGTCCCGCGAGCCCCGCACCACTTTTTCCAGGTCTGGCTCTTCAGGGCTGCGCCCCGGGTATATGCGCACGTCCAGCATGATGGCCTGGTCGGAACCGTCCACCAGCAGGGCCAGCGGCCCGGCCAGCATTTTTTCCACCAGTTCCTCCAAGTATTGTACCGGGGACACTTCAATATAGTTTATATGCTGGTCAAATAACTTCCGGAAGGCATCTACGGAAAGATCTCCCCGGTCCAGTTGCCTGAGATTATGCAGTATTTCCGTCATCACTTCGGCGTTGGCAAAGGCGTCCACAAAAAGCAGCAGTGCCCTTTTGCCGCCGATGCGCATTTCCCGCCTGACGATATCGAAGTTCTTGGCAAAGTCCAGCTCCGCGTTCAGCATTTCTGTGTTAGCTTGGAGATCTTTGCTCAGCCTGGTCCGTTGTTCTTCGGTTACAGCAGGCATTGGCGTATCCACTCCTTTTGATTATTTCCCGCAATGCCTTGGTGGTCAGGGGAGCGCCCGCGGAATAATCGTCAGCGCCGTCCATTTTGCCTACATCGCCGATGCCTACGACAACCGGCAGGTTAAGCTCGTTCAGCACCTCTACCGTGTCGCCTCTTAAGGGCTGCCCGCGGCACCCGGCCGGCCGCCCCATTTTGTCCACCGGTCCTTCCACCAGCTCGCCGCGGCAGTTAACGGAAACGTTTACCGCAGCGCCCCCGGCGAACTGCGTGTCGGATGCCACGGCCAGCACGCCCAGGATGCGGATATCCGGCCGGCGAGCCAAGTAAGCCAAGGCCGTCTCACCTTTTCCCTGCCCGTGGCAACCCCGATCGTCCAGCATAACCACCACGGGGTCATGGGCGGCTGCCTTAATCAACTGCAGCAGCTGCCCACCGGTCAGGACGGTGGGGTTGCCGGCCGAGGCGGAAATGCACCGTGCCCCGATATTGCGCGCGGCCACCTCTACGGCCTTTTTTGCCGCCCGGTCCCCGTCGGTCACTATGATGACGCTTACCGGCTCAACCACGCGCATTCCCCTT
>CAJYBN010000303.1 GCA_913064925.1 uncultured Peptococcaceae bacterium | reverse complement strand
CCATTTGTACATGCTTACCACCTCTTTTACATCCCCCTTTCGAGGGAGATTTTATCATAGGGTGGGTCAGTTTTACTTGACGATTGGGGGTCAATTCTATTTTACGATCTATATAATCATAAAATTTTTGCGCAACTTGAGAAACTACGTGAGATTATATTTGCAAAACGGCGTTGCGGAAGGCAAGGTTGATAAGGAAAAAGTGAAACACCTGCCGGCCATCATCATCGGCTTGGGGATGGGCTTGGGTATTCAGTGGACACTGGAGCCGGAGCTGTTCGATATCGATGAAATGGAGGTAAGCTTCAAGGATTTAGTATTAGCTTTTCTTAAGTAAGCAGGGAGGCATATATTTTTTATGTTTATTATAATGAACGTTCAATATAAAAAATATATAAAAAATCTTTGTCGTAGGGGCATACAGCGCGCTTGCTAGACTGCATGGGCTTTGCGGTTTGATGCCTTGGCGGCAGGCGGCCCTGGCAGGACGCCGGTGTTGGTTCATACCAAAATCCTATATAAAAGAGGGAATGTCTATGAGCGTTAGGGTGGAAAAAAAGGACAAAGAGTGTACGGTTATCATTGATCGGCCTGAAGTAAAAAACGCGGTAAACAGGGAAACCGCCGAACAATTAGCCCGTGCCTTTCGAGAATTCGAGCGGGACGACGGTTTGCACGTGGCAGTTTTGTGGGGGGCTGGCGGAACCTTTTGCGCCGGCGCCGACCTTAAGGCTCTGGCTAGATTGACCGAGGGTGAGGTCAATTGCTTGGAAGCGGATATGACCAAAGATGGTCCCATGGGGCCTACCAGAATGCACCTGTCCAAGCCCGTGATCGCTGCTGTGGCCGGCTTTGCCGTGGCCGGTGGGTTGGAGCTGGCCTGCTGGTGCGACTTGCGGGTGGTGGAGAAAGATGCCGTTTTCGGTGTTTTCTGCCGCCGCTTCGGTGTGCCTCTTATAGACGGCGGCACGCAGCGTTTGCCGCGCTTAATCGGCATAAGCCGCGCCTTGGACATGATTCTCACCGGCCGGCCGGTGGGGGCGGAGGAGGCGCTGGCCATGGGCCTGGCTAACAGGGTGGTGGAACCGGGAACCTCCAGAGAGGAAGCGGAAAAGCTGGCTGCGCAAATTGCCGCTTTCCCCCAGGTTTGCCTGCGCAGCGACCGGGAAGCCGTTTACCGCGGGTTCGGCAGGGACCTGGCCGCGGGCATGGAGCTTGAGTTTACGCTGGGCATGCGGGTAATTGCCAGCGGCGAAGCTGAGCGGGGGGCCAGGCACTTTGTTAAAGGCTTGGGTAGGCACGGCAGTTTTGAGTAATTAATAAGTGAGCAACGGCTTGTCGGTGCATGCTTATCAAGGGCAGGAGGTGGTAAAATGGCTATTTTCCCTTATTAAGCATACGTTGGACATGAAAGAATATATAAGGAAATAATTATTTTGATTAAAAGGTTACTTATAATATTTTTAAAATTCAATTAATAAACCGAATTTTGTAAAAGACTTTAGCTAAAGTGCCAAGCACCCTGAATAACACGCGGCGCGCAGAGACAGGTCGCTGGGCGTACTGCTAAAAAAGTTAAAACCCATCGAGTTGATGGCACTGGGAGAGGTAGAGGTATTAATCCACCGACAGGCTTCGGAGCGAAAAAAGGGATGTACTGAATTGCAGTATACCTTTGGAAAAGGGTAGGTTGCTTTCCACCGGGAATCGAACGCCTACCCTTTTGACTTGTTTCTCTGTATGCAAAGCGCGCTCCGGCATAATTATTAAATAAAAACTGTTTACCGGGGTGATGAAAATGAAAAAGCAACGCCTGCAGTGGATGCAGGTCCGGTGCAAACGGTTAAGACTCCGCACGGGAGGTTAATTATTTATCCCCCAGAGCCAATTGCGCTGTCTAGAAATAAACATTAATAGAACATTTCAGAGTAGCGAAAAAAACATTTTATTCCAACCCTGTATGTTGTAAAATAAATAAAAATCAAAATTTGTCAAGCCTAAAAAGCTTAAACGAAGTAAGACGTTAATTTAAAAACCTTTACTAAAGCTAGGGGATATTTACCCGGTTTCAGCAGTTAAATCAAATTTATTAATATATCCCTACAAT
>CAJYBN010000302.1 GCA_913064925.1 uncultured Peptococcaceae bacterium | reverse complement strand
TGGTAACCATGGACGTAGAAATGCCCGGGTTAAACGGCGTGGAAACCGTGGCCCGCCTGATGCGCAAGCACCCCGTGCCCATAATTATGCTCAGCGCCCATACCACCGAGGGCACCAGGGTGACCATGGAAGCGCTGGCGGCCGGGGCAGTGGACTTTGTGCCCAAGCCGCAAAAGGCCGGCGAAGCAGAGAGAACGGCGGCGGAACTGGCCCGCAAAATCAGGGTGGCTAGGCGGGCATCCCCGGCCAGGCGAGTTGGGGCGCCGGCCGCGCCGCGCGCGGCTGATTCCGGAGCAAGGAAAACCCCGCCTCCCAAACCGGCCGCCAGGGCGAGCACGGCCAAAGCCGCCGCGGAACTTGTGGTGATCGGTTCTTCCACCGGGGGGCCGGCGGCGCTGCAGGCGCTGCTGCCGGCTCTGCCGGAGAACTTCCCCTGCGGCCTGGTGGTGGTGCAGCACATCCCGGTGGGATTCAGCGGCCCCATGGCCGAGCACCTGAACCGCAAGTGCAGGCTGGAGGTCAGGCACGCCGGGCACGGCGACCGGGTGCTGCCCGGCCGCGTGCTGGTGGCGCCGGCCGGGTATGACCTCACCTTTCGTAAGTACGGCGACCGGCTGGTGGTTTCCCTGGACAAAGGCAGCGGGCCCGTACCCCCGGGCGGCTTTCGCCCGTCGGTGGACGGGGTGATGAATTCGGCGGCCCAGGTGCTGGGGAGCCGGGTGATAGGCGTGCTGCTCACCGGCATGGGCCGGGACGGTGCCCGGGGCATGCTGGCCATCCGCCAGCGCGGCGGCCGCACCATTGCCCAGGATGAAGCCACCAGCGTGGTTTATGGCATGCCCAAGGCAGCCGCCGACCTGGGCGCGGCGGAAAAAATACTGCCCCTGCCGCAAATTGCCGGCGAAATCATGCGTATAGTGCAGTGAGCAAGGACGAAAGTACCGGCAAATTGGGACTCAAGTTGGCGTGGGAGTGTTCCGATAACTCTTTTAAAAGGTCAATTGCGACATTGTCGCATTTGTATACTGCTAATTCAGTAAGCAAGGGCGGTGAACGCCGTGAAGATAACCCATATCGGGCCTGGCGCCATCGACGCCTACAAGGCCCAGCAGGAGCAAAACAAACAGGTTAGGAAAAAGAAAGAAGTGCCCGAACAGGACCGGGCGGAGATATCCAGCAAAGGCCGGGAACTGCAGGCTTACCGGGCCGCGCTGCGGCAAATGCCCGACGTGCGGCAGGACAAGGTGGAAGAGATCAAGCACCGCATTAAGAGCGGCACTTTTGCCGCCTCGGCGGAAAAAACGGCCGCGGGCATCATTCGGGAACTGCGGGGCAACCCGCCCAACGGGGAGTAACAATATGCACGAGATTTTTGCTAAACTGGAGGAAGTCCTGCGGCAGGAGCACCGGCTGGCCGGCCGCCTGCTGGACGCCGCCCGGCAGCAAAACGCCGCCTTGCGCCGCAACGACCTGGCCGGGCTGAACGAGGCCCTGGCCCAAATGGAGGAAGCGGGCAGCAAACTGCAGGAAGCGGAGCAGCTGCGCCGAGACGTGCTGGACCGGCTGGCGGGCGAGTTTGCTTTGCCGCCGGGCGCCGTGCTGAGCGATATAGCCGAGCGCGCGCCGGGGGAAATGTCGTCCCGGCTGCTGTCCTTGGGCCGGAAGCTGCGCCAGCTCCTGGAGGAACTGCAGGAGGTGGTCCGCACCAACAACCTGCTGTCCCATAACGCCCTGCGCTTCAACGAGGCCGTGCTGGGGCTGTTCCGCCGGGCAGGCGGGGCCGCCACTTACGGCCAAAACGGCCGGGTGCAGGACAGCGGCAAGCTCCTGTCGACCCTGAACAAGTCCGTTTAGAAAGGTTGTGTACCATGCCCGGAACTTTTTTCGGCATTGAAATGGCCCGGCGAGCACTCCAGGCCCACCAGCGTTCCCTGGACACCACCGGGCACAACATTGCCAACGCCAACACCCCCGGCTACTCCCGCCAGGAAGCCGTGCACCAGGCCAGCCAGCCTTATACCATACCCACGCTGAACTCCAAGCTGCTGCCAGGCCAGCTGGGCAGCGGCGTGGAAGTGGAGTACATCAGGCGCATCCGCAACGACTACCTGGACAGCCA
>CAJYBN010000301.1 GCA_913064925.1 uncultured Peptococcaceae bacterium | reverse complement strand
CAACTGCCGGTGTGGTAATTGGCATTGTAGTTCAAACCGGCTTAGGGCTTAGATTTTCTAATCTAATAGTTGTTTTATCTGGTGGAAATACATTGTTAGCATTATTTTTGACTGCGATTACCTGTATCGTTTTAGGAATGGGCTTACCTACTTCTGCTGCTTATATAATTACAGCTACTTTGGGGGTGCCTGCGCTCGTAAGCCTTGGTATCGATCCTATGGCAGCCAATTTATTTGTATTGTATTTTGCTGTGGTTTCAGTAATAACGCCACCGGTAGCCATTGCCGCTTTTGCTGCTTCAGGAGTAGCACAAAGTGAACCCATGCGTACCGCGGCTACCGCCACTCGTTTTGGAATAGTAGCTTATATAGTTCCCTTTATGTTTGCTTATGGGCCGGCTTTAGTTCTTATAGGTTCGCCAAATCAAGTTATTTTAACAGTTATTACTGCATTATGCGGAACGATATTGATTGCCTTTGGTGTTCAGGGTTGGTGTTTAACCAAAGCAGGTGTTATCGAAAGACTTGCTTTCTTGGGTGCAGCTTTATTCTTAATAAAGCCTGGAAACGAAAGCGACATTATTGGTATATTGCTGGCAGCTATAGGGATAATTCTTCAATTAAGGAGAAGAAGCCTGGAAAAAAGAAGTGCCAATAAAATAACAGCTTCGAAATAACGAAAAATGTCATGTGTAAAAAAACAATAGAAATCGACGAGGTTTGGAGCACTGGCCACCGCTATTTTGACATGGCGGAGAACTGGGAGTGGAAAGCTAGAATGGAACGGGTCAAGCTGTAAAGAAAGGACAGTCGTTCTCAGGCAGCTTAGAAGAAAGCTACTTCATCTGCTAAGGGAGCATTTTTACACCAAAATCCGGACTTGACCCTCACGACCGGGCATGCAGTGCAATATTTACCATGCCCGCGCTACACAACAAGTGAACATTCAAACACCAACAACAATACATATTATTGGCAGTATTATTGACTTAGTATAACAAAACTTGTAAAATTAAATTAATTAACAGATTAATTAACAAATCCATACCTGCTCACGGGGGAGCTCATGTTATGGGCTGAGAAAGGGCTAGCGAGCACCTGACCCCAGGAACCTGATCGGGATAATGCCCGCGTAGGGAGGTGGATAGATTATTTTGCGCACCTGACCCAACGGGGGTGCGCTTTTTATTTTGCGCCGCCATATTGCCGCCTCGTTGGTGGGGCGCCTTGCACGGCGCCGCAGAGCCGGTAACGGCGGCTTTAGTTTAAACGGCTGGCTGAGAGGTGAAGCGATGAAAATTATATTAAACGGCAAAACGGTGGACGTGGAAGAGGGTTTGAGCGTGGCCGACCTGGTCAAGCGGAGAAAATTCAACTCCAACGTGATTATCGTTGAGTACAACTACGAGGTTATAAAAAAAGAAGCCTGGGCCCAAACCAGGTTGAAGGAAGGCGACAGGCTGGAGGTTTTGCAACTGGTAGGAGGAGGTTAAGTACATGCGCGATCCGCTAATCATCGGCGGCCGGGAGCTGACCAGCCGCCTGTTCCTGGGCACCGGGAAATTTCCCTCTAACAGGATGATCCCCGACGTGGTCAGGGCTTCCGGGGCGCAGGTGGTAACCGTGGCCCTGCGGCGGGTGGATCCCGAATTTGCAGAAGAGAATATTGTGAACTACGTGCCACAGGATTGCATTTTAATGCCCAACACGTCGGGCGCCCGCAACGCCCGGGAGGCCGTGCGCATAGCCCGCCTGGGGCGCGCCGCGGGCTGCGGCAACTGGGTCAAGATTGAAGTAATCACCGACAACCGGTACCTGCTGCCCGACAACTACGAAACTATTAAGGCTACTGAAGAGCTGGCCGCCGACGGTTTCGTGGTGCTGCCTTACGTCAGCCCGGACCTCATGGTGGCCAGAAAGCTGGAGGAGGTCGGGGCAGCGGCGGTGATGCCCCTGGGCGCGCCCATCGGCAGCAACCGCGGCCTGAAAACAAGAGAATTGATCAGGATATTAATTGAAGAGATTTCATTGCCCGTTATCGTGGACGCCGGTATCGGCCGGCCCTCCCAGGCCGCCGAGGCCATGGAAATGGGCGCGGCCGCGGTGCTGGTTAACACGGCCATTGCCACGGCCGGGGACCCGGTGGCCATGGCCAGGGCCTTCGGCAAGGCCGTGGAGGCGGGGCGGGCCGCTTAC
>CAJYBN010000300.1 GCA_913064925.1 uncultured Peptococcaceae bacterium | reverse complement strand
TACTGAAGTGCTGCCCGTGCGCAGCCGGATGGTGCTGCGGCCGGCTCTGGCGGAAGAAGAAGATGCTTCCCTTTTGCAGATCCCGCCCGGTGCACCCGTTTTTTGCCTGGAACAGTATCTGTATGCCCATAACGAAACAGTGGCCGGCTGGGGTTTTTTTATTTTCCGCGGCGATCGTTTCCCCTTAATTTCCGAAGTGCGGCCGCTGAAGGAGGTGGAGTGAGTTGCCTTCTCTGGCGCAGGTGATCTGCGATTTAAACGAAAGTATGGCTTTGGAGCTGGTCCAGCACCGCCTGGCGATGGGAGACAAGCCCCTGGACATTGTGGAAGAATGCCGAAACGGCATGATCGCGGTGGGGGAGCGCTATGCCCGGGGAGAATATTTCCTGGGCGACCTGGTGCTGTCGGCGGAAATTTTCCATGAGATCATGCGGGTGCTGGCTCCGACCATGGATGTGAAAAAAACAGAGCGACGGCCCGTGGGCAAAATTGTGTTCGGCACGGTGGAAGGGGATATCCACGACATTGGAAAAAACATCACCATTTCATTGTTGCGCTGTTACGGTTTTGAAGTTTACGACCTGGGGGTCAATGTGCCGCCCGATAAATTTGTCCACCACCTGAAGGAGACGGGGGCAGGCATCCTCTGCCTGTCCGCCCTGCTTTCCAGCTGTTTTGAAGCATTGCAGCGCACGGTGAAACTGGTGCGCCTGCTTGATGAGCAGGGCAGGATTAAAATCCTGATTGGCGGTCTGGTTAATGAGAAGGTGCGGCAGTATGCCGGGGCGGATGAATGGGTAGATGATGCCCGCCGGGGGGTAACCATATGCCAGAAATGGATGGGAGTGTTGTAACTTGGCGGTTACTGTCGAATTTACACCCGTCGGCCGCCGTATAGAGGTGGAGCCGGGCCGGACTGTGCTGCAGGCTGCCCGGGGCGTGCTGTCGCTGGACGCCGGGGGAGTAAACGCGCCCTGCGGTGGCAAGGGGCTGTGCGGGCGTTGCCGGGTGCGCCTGGTGCAGGGCGAGCTTTCACCCCCGGGTGAGCTGGAGAAAAGAGTGCTGGGCCCCCGGGAGCTGGCGGCTGGTTACCGCCTGGCCTGCCAGGCCATCATCCTCGGCCCGGTCAAGGTGGAAATACCGCCGGAAACGCTGGCCGGGCGGCAGAATTTGCAGGTGGCCGGTGCCGGTGCGGATATCGTGCTGGAACCCGGCGTCAAGCGGTACCACATTCCCCTGCGGTCGACTACTGTTGATTTTCCCTATTCCACCTGGCAGCAGGTGGAAGTTTATTTACGGCAAAATTACGGGGTGGATGATTTAACAGTTGATCCCGCACTGTTCAACCAGGTGGAGTCGCTGGCCGGCAATGATCCCCTGACGGTTTCCCTGCGCGGCCGGGAAATCATCAATGCTTTCCGGACGGCCGGCGGCAGAAAACCGCTCGGCCTGGCGGTGGACCTGGGCACCACCAAGATGGCCGGTTTTTTGCTCGACCTGGAGACCGGCAGCACCCTGGCCGCCGAGGGTATTTTAAACCCGCAGATTACTTACGGGGAAGATGTGATGAGCCGGCTGGCCCATGCCCTGGAGGGAGCCGAGCAGTACGGCCGGATCACCCGGGTGCTGGTGGAGGGGCTGGAGCGCCTGCTGCAAACTCTCTGCAGCCGGGCTGGCGTGCTGCCGGAAGATGTGGAAGAGGCCGTGATTGTGGGCAACACCGCCATGCACCACCTGCTGCTGGGGTTGCCGGTGGGCCAGCTGGCCAGATCCCCCTATGTGCCGGCAGTGACGCTGCCGCTGGAAGTCAAGGCGCGCCAGCTGGGCCTCGGTATGGCCGGGGGAGCTGTTGTCTACCTGGTGCCGGCCGTGGCCGGTTTTGTGGGCGGCGACCATGTGGCCATGATCTTGAGCAGCCGCATCCAGGAGGCACCCGGCGTCACCTTGGGCCTGGACATCGGCACCAACACCGAAATTGTGCTCGCTCGCAGCGGCGAGATGATTTCCTGTTCCTGCGCATCCGGTCCGGCCTTTGAAGGAGCGCACATTCAGCAGGGTATGCGGGCGATTGACGGCGCCGTCAGCAAAGTCTCCGTGACGTCCGGCGGCAGGGAGGTTCACTTTGAGACCATTGGGGGCAAGGCACCGGTGGGCATTTGCGGGTCGGGCATCCTGGACGCCGTGGCCGGCCTTTACCGGGCGGGTGTGATCAGCGCCAGCGGCC
>CAJYBN010000299.1 GCA_913064925.1 uncultured Peptococcaceae bacterium | reverse complement strand
GAAGAACCTGACCTCCGGCGCGGCGGCCTGCTGCCCGCCGCTTTCGGTGGCGTCAGGCGGGCACGGTTCCGGCGTCATGCTCGGCCACAACATCTACACCCGCGCTCCCGTGTTCCTGGACAGGTTCGCCGGCGAGCACGTGGTGCCGAATCAGCACATGTTCATCTCCGGCGAGCCGGGCTCCGGTAAATCCGTGACCGTGCGCACCCTGACCCTCCTGGAGGCGTACCGGGGGGTGCGGACAGCTTTTGTTGATCCCGAGGGTGAGTACGTGCATTTCACGCAGGCCCTGGGCGGCCAGGTGGTACACCTGCGGCCCGGTGCCTTCTCCGGTATAAACCCGCTCGACGTGGAGCCGGAAACGGGCGACGACGGGCGGCAAAAGGTGAATATCCAGGAAAAAATAGCCGACCTGCACGGCCTGGTGGCTGCGGTGTTCCGCTACCAGGCCGGCCAGGGCCTGGATGTGCGGGAAACGGCCCTGCTGGAAGAAGCAGTGCGCGAACTGTACGCCGAAAGGGAAATCACCGCCGACCCGGCAAGCCTGTACCGGGGCGGCGTCAAAAAGCCCATGCCCACCCTCTCGGACGTGCAGGCCCGGCTGGCTGGAAAGCCCGGCGCGGAGAGGCTGGCCGACGGGCTGAAACCGCTTCTGAAGGGCGGTTCCCTGGGCATGTTCGACGGGCAGACCACACTGCATCTCCAGGATGCGCCCTTCGTGTGCTTCAACCTGCGCGCACTGGGCTCCGAGTTCGCCCGGTTTGTGGGCGTCCACGCAACTCTGGCCTGGCTCTGGCAGTCCTTCGCCCAGCGGGGCGGCCGGGCGGCGAAGAAAAACGTGGCGGTAGACGAAGCCTGGATGTTCCTCCGCCACCCCGACGCGGCGGGGTACCTGGAGACGCTGGCCCGGCGCGGCAGGAAGCACGGGTGCGCCGTGACGATAGCAACGCAAAGATTCGAGGAATTTGCCAGCACGAAAGAAGGCCGGGCGGTGATCGAATCCTGCGCCAGTATTTTGGTGCTAAAGCAGGAGGACCACGCCGCCCGGGCGGCGGTAGACTACTTCCGGCTTGCGTCCGGGTGCGCCGGGCTTTTATCCCGCGCCCGGGCCGGGCAGGGGATACTCCGCACCTCCGGCTCCACCACGGCGGTGCAGGTGTCGCCCGCGCCCTTCGAGTGGCCGCTGGTGGAAACGCAGGTAAAAGGGGGCTGATCATTATTATGATGCGAAAGCTGGTTGTAGTCTGTCTGCTGGCCCTTATACTTCTATTCCTGGCTGCACCCGCTCTGGCCGCCACCCCACTGGACGTCCAGGAAGAGGAAGCCCCATGGTCACCCGAGGACAAGGGCAACATCTTTGAGCGGATACTGGCCTGGGTCGTGGGGTTCCCGGTGCGGGTCGTGGCGAACCTGGCGGCGGCGGGCGGGTTTGAAACGCTGGACGTGCTGGTTTTTCATGAGGGACTGTCCGACCAGGAGCGGATGTACCATCCCTGGGAGCCCAGCGAATTTGGGGCGCTCCTGATGTGGTACCAGGCTCTCTGTGCAGTGACCGCGCCCTTTTTTATTCTGGTTATCGCGGCCACGGCGTTCCGGCTCCAGCACGCAGCGCTCAACCCCGCCGCCCGGGCCGAGGCGGTGGACTCCATCCAGCGGTGGTTCCTGGCCGCCGCGATTATCGTCCTGGCCCCCCTGGTGGTGCAGTCCCTGGTTTGGGTTGCGTCCATCCTGACCTCCGGCGTCGCCGGGGCGTTCAACGCTGTAGCCGCCGGGCTGGGCCGGGACGTGAGCGACTGGGCCAGTATAGACATGACGGGCGAAGGGATCGTCACGGGCAGCGTCATGGGTACGGCGATTGTGCGGGTTTTCCTGGTTTGCATGTTTTTTTACCTGAACGCGCTATACATTGTCAGGAAATTCGTGCTCACCGTGATGTTCGCCTTCACGCCGATGATGGCGATTATGTGGGCCATCAACCGCAACACCACGGCGGCGGCGGTGTGGCTCGGTGAGCTGGCGTCCAATGCCTTTATGCCCGTGGCGCACGGTTTGGCCCTGGGCACGATGATGCTCATGTGCGACGTCCGGTCATACGAGACGACCTGGCTCACTTTCGTGGTGATGTTGTACGCCCTGGTGCCGACGGCAGAGGCGGTGCGGAACAGCCTCCAGTCCCTGTTTTCCCGGTGGGCGGGTATTGGGGAGGAGCGCATAGATCGGAAGAGCACACGTC
>CAJYBN010000298.1 GCA_913064925.1 uncultured Peptococcaceae bacterium | reverse complement strand
TTGAGCTCGGCCCTGGTTCGCACTTCCACTCGCTGCATCAATCCCCTGGACGTGTTGCGGGCGCTAAAAGACGGGCTGGACCAGCACCCTTCCATAACCAAGGAAGAGCGGGACAGGTTGTTGAATTTTATATCCGTGGCCAGAAAGGAGTACGATGAACTGGCTAAAAAGGAAGTACAGAAGGCGTTTGTATACTCCTACGAAGAGTCGGCCAGGATATTGTTTGAAAATTACCTGGATAACGTGGAAGCGTATTGTAACGGGGTCAAATTGAGAGATCCCATTACCGACGAGGAAGTTGACCCGGACGAAAAATTAATGCGTTCCATTGAAGAACAAATCGGCGTCCCGGAGAGCGCCAAAAAAAGTTTCCGGGAAGAAATACTGATCAGGCTTTCCAGCTACGCCAGGAAAGGCAAGCGTTTTGATTACAAGTCCCATGAAAGGCTTCGCGAGGCGGTGGAGAGAAAATTGTTCGCCGACTTAAAGGACGTGGTTAAAATTACCACTTCCACCAAGACCCCCGACGCGGAGCAGCTAAAACGCATAAACGAGGTTAGCGCCAAGTTGATTGACGAGTACGGGTACTGCAGTATTTGCGCCAACGAATTGTTGAAATATGTAGGCAGCCTTTTAAACAGGTAATTTATGCCCCTGTGGGATAACGGGAAAAATCCCATGGGGGTTTTTGTAATTTCTACCAGAAAGGCTTTTCAAAAATGCTCAAAAGTGCTAAAGTTATGTATACCGATTTAGGGAACACCCTGGGAGAACACCCTGGGGGCCCTGCAAATTGTGGTGCGACCTGTAGAAGGGCAGGTTATTTGCATTTCCAACCTGTGCGGGGGGGTAAGTGTTACCGTGCATAAAACAAATCCGTATCCAGCGGCTGCCGCCACCGACAACTTTGCTTACGCGAGGGTTGCGGCGGCTGCGGTGGCCATCGTACTGCTGGTGGCGGCCATAGTAGCCGCCTACAAAGGTACGCAAAAGGATGTTAGTTTGTTGATTGACGGGCAAAAACTGCAGGTCAGTTCTTTTGCCCCGGACGTTCGAACGCTTTTACGGGAGAGGAACCTGGAATTGGGCGACAATGACAGGGTTGTCCCGGCGCTAGCCACTCCCCTGCGGGACGGGATGACGGTTACGGTGCGCCGGGCAGTGCCGGTTACACTGCAGGTGGGTGAAGAAAAACGCCGGCTGGAAACCGCTGCGGCGACGGTAGGAGAATTTCTCCAGGAGAACAATGTTGTCCTGGGGGAACGGGACGTGGTGATGCCGGGATTGAATACTCCACTGCAGCCGGGGATGCGGATCAAGGTGGACCGCATTACCACCCAGGTAGTAGAAGAAGATGTACCCATACCCTATAAAACTCAACGCCAGAGCGATGACAGCCTTTTTCGCGGCATAGTCAGGGTGGTGCAGCCGGGCAGCCAGGGGTTGGAGCACAGGAAATGGGAAGTCACCTATAAAAACGGTAAGGAAGTGGAAAGACGCCTGCTAGCCAGCAATGTTATCCGGGAACCCGTGGACCGCGTGGTTAAAGTAGGTACGCTGCAAACCATTTCCCGCGGCGGCCGCAACATAAGGTTTAGCCGGGCGTATGATATGGTAGCCACTGCCTACACGCACACGGGCAATCCCACGTACACCGATGTGTGGCCCCAAGAAGGTATGGTGGCGGTGGACCCGTCGGTCATCCCGCTGGGCAGCTGGTTGTACGTGGAGGGATATGGTTTCTGCCGGGCCATGGATATCGGCAGTGCCATCAAGGGCAATCGCATTGACCTTTTTTTCGATACCCGAAAAGAAGCTTTGCGCTGGGGAGTACGCAAGGTTAGAGTATATGTACTAAAGTAAAGCGGGTGCGAGCATTAGAGTTGTCCGGCACGGAGTTTGGGGTGAGCGCAGGAAACGGAAGCGTCCTTTGCCAACACTTGAGGTGCACAGCGCACCTTTTTTTACTTTATCTCGAAATAAGATATGATATGTTTATGATATAATATAATTAGCGAAATGTAACACGCGTTTGCTTGCGGAGGCGTCGTTATGGACCCGGCTTCACCCGGCGCTGCCAGGGATTTAATGGAGCGCCACCGGTTTAAAGCAAAAAAATACCTGGGACAAAATTTTTTGATTGATGGTAATATAATAAAAAAAATTGTCGCCACGGCTGATCTGCAGCCCGGCGAAGTGGTGGTGGAAATTGGGCCGGGCCTGGGGTCCCTTACTCGAGA
>CAJYBN010000297.1 GCA_913064925.1 uncultured Peptococcaceae bacterium | reverse complement strand
TTGGGCGTTATGTAAACTCCGCCGGCGTCAATGATGCCGAACCGGTCCGCGTCGCCGTCCAGCGCCAGGCCCAGCCGGGTGCCATCTTCCTTGACCCAGCGGCAGGCATCTTCCAGCGACTTGCCCGTGGGCTCGGGGAGCCCGCCGCCGAACAGCGGGTCCCGGTAGCAGCGGCACTCCTTGACCCGGGCGCCGGCCCGTTTGAGCATGACGTCCAGGTAACCCAGCCCGCTCCCGTGCATGGCATCCACCATCACCTGCAGCCCCGACCGGCCGATGGCTTCCATGTCCACCAGCCGCTCCAGGTGCTCGAAGTAAGCGGGGCGCGGGTCGACCACCACCCGCTCCGCCGCGCGCGCTTCCTCTTGCACCTCCTGCAGCGGCACCGTTTCCGGCGCCCCGGCCGCAGCCGGGTTCACGGCCAGTTCGGCGGACTCCTCCTGGTCCGGCGCCCGGCCGCCCCTGCCCCGCAGGCGGGCGATGTTCTCCTCAATGGCGGCGGTGATGTGCGGCAGCGCCGGGCCGGCGTAATCAGGTATGAACTTGAGCCCGTTATATTCCGGCGGGTTATGGCTGGCTGTAATCATCACCGCGCCTGCGGCCCCGTACAGCTTCACCGCAAAGGCGGTAACGGGCGTGGGCAGCGGCCCGCCGGCAAGGTAAACCTTGATGCCGTTTTGTACCATCACGTCGGCCACGGTGGCGGCGAACCGGTCCGACAGGAACCGGTTATCGTAGCCCACCACGATCCCCCGGCGGCCGGCGCCCAGGTCGTTGAGGTAACCGGCCACCGCCCGGGCCACCAGGCGCACGTTGGCAAAGGTAAAATCATCGGCCATGATGCCCCGCCAGCCATCGGTGCCGAATTTAATTTTATCCATTTAATAATCTTCCCCCTTTCCGGCAACCATACTTAATCACATATTATACCATTAATATGCATTTTCTATTTTGCCCCCGCGTATAATCTACTAGCTTTGTCCTCTGTTCGCGCCCGGCGCGGCGCAAGCCAGAAAAAGGAGGCCGTTATGTCTAAAATGCCATTTTTTAAGATCGTCAAGCTGGAGGACGCCCGGCGGGTGGACATGTACCGCCACTACCTGGCCCGGCTGGCTGAAAGCACCAAGAACGCCGCTTCCGCCGGCACCCGCTGGCCAAAAAAAACACCGGCCGTAAAAATGCATTAAATTACGCCGGCCCGAACATAATATGCTTTGGCAAAATAATCTTACCAGGGAGGGATGCACTATGGCTGCGCGATTTGGCGCGCACGAGATCATGGAAATCCACGAGGTTCTGACGGACACCATCGACGGCATCAACCAGTTTCAATTGTACCGCCCGCACGTGAAGGACCAGCAGCTCCAGGCCATCCTGGACAACCAGGTACAATTTATGATGAAGGAATACAACGACATGGTGCAGGCCGTCAACCAGCAGGGCGCAGGCGAGGCCGTGCCCTACCGCGAAGCGCGTAACATTTCGCCTGTTTACGGGCTGAGCAGTCCGCAAACGCAGTCGCCCAATACGTCCGCCGAACAAATGGACGACCGGGATGTGGCCAGCGGCATGCTGGGCTGCCAAAAGGCATCGGCATCGCTGCGTATGAGGGCTTGCCTGGAATGCGCCGACCCCAAGCTGCGGCGCATGATCCAGCAAAGCGCCATCAATGCGGCGGAGCAGGCCTACGAGATATGGCAGTTCATGAACCAGAGGGGCCTTTACCAAGTGCCCACCATGAAGGAAGCCACCACCAGCACCATGATCAACACCTACAGCGCCGCGCAACAAAGGCAGCAAAGTTAACATAACACGCTTCCGGTGTTGTAATCTGTACTGCAGTCGACAGAGCAACAAAGGCAGCAAAGTTAACATAACACCCTTTACGCGCTGCCCCAAATAAACCGGGTGGGAATCCGCAGGAAACCCACCCGGTTTGGTTCGGTTTGGCAGCGCGCCTTGCTTAAAATTTTTCGCTGGGGGCCTCTACCTGGCTGTACCCGCCACGGCGCCGGCAATAAACTCACCGATGCGAGGCTTTATTTGAGAAGGCCCGCTTTTTTCCATACTGTCTAGTGAAGCGTATCCAAATATCCGAAATTTACAATTATTACACTTAGGAAAGGCCTGACCCCCGGTAGAAGTTCACCGTCGCCGCCAGCCCCGTTTCCAGGTCCAGCTGGGCACGCCAGCCCAGGCCCGCGGCCGCCGCCTTTGCGTCCAGGTAGCTGTGCTCGATGTCACCGGGGCGCGGCGGGG
>CAJYBN010000296.1 GCA_913064925.1 uncultured Peptococcaceae bacterium | reverse complement strand
GGCGGCCGCGACTTGCTGCGGGCGGACCGCCAGTTCAACGGCGATGCGGGAGACGATCTTCTGCAACACGGAGTCGGTCATTGCTTCCAGAGAGTGCGGGGGAAAGCCGCGCATTTTGCCACAACGCGCTGCGTATTCCGGAGGCGGAAATCCGTGGCCGCGCGGCGCGGGCCGCACAAGCGCGGTGATAAAATAGGCGCTATGCCTACGCTCTCGTCTTCCGCCCAACGCCGCGCCGGTGCGCGCCGTGTTTCCCGCTTGGTCCTGCTGCTGGCCGCGCTGTGCGGCATCAGCGGCGGTTTCGACGGCGCGGTGCGGGGCCTCAGCCGCGTCCTGGCGGTGCGCGGGCAGGTGCTCCCCGTCACCCTGGACGACGTGCAGCTGTGCGCCGAGATGGAGGACGGCACGGTGGTGTGCGGTGAGTCCAAGATCCCGGCCAGCGGCGGCCGCATCCGGCGCGTCTTCCTGGAACCGGTCTCCTGCCGGCCCACGGCGGAAGCGCTGCAGGCCATCCGCGAGGCCGACGCCGTGGTCATGGGGCCGGGCAGCCTGTACACCAGCATACTGCCCAACCTGCTGGTGCAGGGAGTGGCGGATGCCATCGCCCGCTCCGGCGCCGTCAAGATATACGTGTGCAACGTGATGACCCAGCCCGGCGAAACGGACGGTTACACCGCCTCCCGCCACCTGCGGGCGCTGGCGGAACACGCCGGCCGCATAGTCGATTACATGATCATCAACACCGAGAGGATTCCGGGCCGGCTGCTGGGTCGCTACCGCCAGGAGGGCGCCGCGCCCGTGGAGGCAGACCTGCAGGCCGTGCGGGACATGGGGGTGATCCCCGTCACCGGCCGGCTGGTGCAGGAGGGCGAAGTGGTGCGGCACCACCCCGAGAAGCTGGCCCGCCTGGTGATGAGCCTGGTGTATAACGGCCGCCGGCCCGAGCGGGTGGTGTTCCTGAACAACCACATTCAGCAAAAGCAGCCCGGCGGCGGCCGGGGCAGCGCGGCGCTGTAGGGGCCCGCACGCCGCCCCCGGGCCCGGCGCCTCACCTTGTTTTGCGCCCGGCACCGCACCTCACCCTGCGCCCGGCACCGCACCTCACCCCGCGCCCGGCCCTCGCCCGGCACCGCACCTTACCCCGCGACCGGCCTCGCGCCCACGCCGCACCTTATCCCGCGATCCGGCGCCGCGCCCGGCACCCGCCTAGTGCCAGCCGGCACCGTCCCTTGGTAGTACCGCCTGCCAGCCGTACCATTATCTCCCCCGTATTTTTACCCCGCACCCGGGATACCATTACCAACAGGAGGTGTCCCGCAGTGTTTTACAAGGACAAGGATAAGTGGCTGGCGGAGGACCAGGCCGGCTGGCTGATACTGACCGTGGCTTCCATGGTCATGACTGTGCCCTTTATTTTCCTCATGAAAAGCATGGCGGACTCGCTGAATACCATCGCCGCCGCCAAAACCGCCAGGCGCGGCATCAAAAGATACGTCAGGTAAGGGGACCGGGCAATAGATCCCTTCTCCAGGCTACCGGCAAAGGGCGCTTCCGTTACCTTCGCTCACTCCAAACTCCGCGCCGGACAACTCTAAGGCTCGCTCAGGGCGAAACCGGGCCGCCCTCAACTCGACGTCCTGTCTCGGTTCGGGCTGGCGCGCACATCCTATGCGCGCCTCCCGGTTTCGCTCCTTCGCTTCGCCAAGAGTTGTTACCCGGCGCTCCGTACGTCGTTCGCTCTAGGAACGGAAGCGCTTGCAATTTGCTTTCAACAGCCTTATCGGGCAATGCCCGGTTATTTTTTGCTGGAAAAAAAGGAAAATGGTTCATAATTATAGAATGCTATAGCATAAATGCAGCAATCCTCCCAGTAATCTCCACAACCCAATCCTCTTTTTTTATGCCGCAATATTTAAAATTTTCCCCGCAAGGAGGTGTATACGTGCACCTGGTTGTTATAGGCAACGGGGCCGCCGGCGTCACCGCGGCCCGCACCGCCCGGGAGCTGCTGCCCGGCGCGCGCGTCACCGTCATTTCCGACGAGCCCGGCCCGGCCTACGCCCGCTGCCTCATTCCCGAGGTGCTGGCGGGCGACAGGGACCCGCGCGGCATCGACTTCGTGCCCCCCGGTTTTTACCGGCAGCACCGCATCAATTTGCTCTCCGGCCGGCGGGTGGTCTCCCTGGATGCAGCCGCCCGGCGCCTCACCCTGGATGACGGAGAAACCGTCAGCTACGACCGCCTGCTGGTAGCCACCGGGGCATCCCCGGTGCTGCCTGCTTGGCCGGGGGCGGTCTTGCCCGGGGTGTTCACCCTGCGCACGGCG
>CAJYBN010000295.1 GCA_913064925.1 uncultured Peptococcaceae bacterium | reverse complement strand
GCTCAAATTATTTGTTTCGATTCCGTCCAGTTCTCCCAAAATGTCAGGGTTGAGGCTAATCTCCTGGGGGTATTTAACTGGATGGGCCAGGATTGCCACCCCTCCCTGACTGCGGATTTCCCGTGCCGCCTCACGAACCGAGAGCTGCCCCGCCGGAAGGTCTTTTTTTATATTCAGGGCCAGCAGGTGTATCTGCTGCGTGGATCCCCGGACATTCACTTCGGAGCCGGGAATGACAATCAGAGGCAGGCCTTCCTGTTTTGCTAACTTTTTTGCCCACAGGCCCGAAATTAAGGTATTATGATCGGTACAGGCAAGGACGTCCAGTCCACCTTGAACCATGGCATGTAAAAATAAGCGGATATTATTTTTATCTTCTGTTGACAACTCTTTCAAGGTATGGGGGTAATAGCGGTCTCCCAGTGGATGAGTGTGAAAATCGGCTCGCAGTGAAAGTTGATCCCGCATATATTCACGACCTGTTGTTGGTTTATACAGCAAAGCGGCTGTTTCTTCTATATTCGGCGGGAGTTGTTTTAATGCCTTTTTAAGTAACAAACTTTAGAGTCAAAAGTTTTTCCTTTCTATGCAGCATAATAAATACGAGGAGGGCGGGAGACATGGGGCAGGGTGTTGAACTAACACAAAAAAAACGGGGCAAAAGACTGCATTACGGCTGGGCTATATTGGTTACCGGCATATTAGTGGTGGGCGGGGCGCTGGGGTTGGCTCGTTTTGGCTTTGGGATGATTCTGCCCTCTATGCAACAAGGCTTGGGGCTCACCCACAACCAGACGGGCTTTATAGCTTCGGCGAACATGTTTGGCTATTTCATCAGCGCCTTGGGGGCAGGTCTTTTAGCCAGCCGTTTCGGGCCGCGGGTTATTATCGCCCTGGGTTTGTTGTGGGCTGGCTTGACCATGGTTGCCACCGGCTTGGTTAACGACCCGTATTCTGCCGCCCTGGTGCGGTTTTTAACCGGGATTGGCAGTGCGGGGGCCAATGTTTCCGTGATGGGCTTGGCGGCGGCCTGGTTTGCCGCCAGCAGGCGCGGCATGGCCACGGGTTTTTTGGTGGGAGGATCTGGCCTGGGCATCTTTTTTACAGGCTGGGCCATACCGCAGGTGAACAGCATGTACCCGGAGGAAGCCTGGCGTTAATAGCTGGTTCTTGCTGGGTGCCATCGTTATTTTGTTGGCCCTGCTGGCCTGGCTAGTGCTGCGCAATCACCCCGCGGATAAGGGGCTGGATCCGGTAGGTGAAATTTCCGGTGGCGGCCTGCCTGGCGAGCAGGAGAGTATGACAAAGGCCCCGGCCGTGCGGGATATCATTAAAATCAGGGGTGTTTTTCCACTGGCAGCCATGTACTTTTGTTTCGGGTTTTCTTACATAATCACGGCGACTTATATGGTAAGTTTTTTGGTTGATGAACTGGAGTGTTCCCAGGATTTGGCCGGGCGTATCTGGGGCACCGCGGGCATGCTTGGCATCGGCAGCGGCCTAATATGGGGCATGCTTTCGGACCGGCTAGGGCGCCGCTCCATATTGGTCACGGTGTTTTTGATTCAGGCCGGCTGTTACTTTATCCTGCAGGCAGGGTTTTCGGAGGGTTTTTTACTATGGCTGCCTGCTATATTGTACGGGCTGACCTCATGCAGCATTCCGGGTCTTGCCGCGTCCTGCTGCGGCGACATCAGTGACGCCAGGCGTGCTCCTGCGGTGCTGGGTTTTATCACGTTTGTGTTCGGGTTGGGACAGGTACTGGGCCCCGCTACCGCCGGTTACATCAAGGAATTAAGCGGGTCTTTTGCGTGGGCTTTTATGCTGACAGCGGCGGTGGCTGTTTTCGGGGCGCTGTTTTCCAGCCGGCTGGAGCTAAAGGATTTACGGGCTCCGTAGGATAAAACGAAACGCAGGGAAACGTCCGGCCCGCCATTCATGTGTTGCATTATATTACTGCAGGTTTATTTGTTTTAGCTGCCGCAGGGTCTCCAGGTCGTTAAGCTTTACTACCCTGTCGGACACCGTGTACAGCACATCGCCGATATAAAGTGATCGTTTTACTGAATTGTGCTCGTAATACCCTTTGACGGTGTCACCGCCGGCGGGGTGCTCCACCTTACCCCGCAGGCGAATGCCCTTTTGCGGCGAAATCTCGAACACGAATACTCCCTGCCAGCCCGGTTCCACGGGCAGTATTTTGGCACCAGAGAACGCAGGACTTAGATTCGTTCTTTCAATTAATAATCTTGCTGGTCGTACAGACAACCATCCTCTTTATCCAGTTTTTGAAAAGAAATGGAAGAAGGTAAAGGAAGAGGCTAGAGG
>CAJYBN010000294.1 GCA_913064925.1 uncultured Peptococcaceae bacterium | reverse complement strand
GCCCTGCCGCTTTCAGCCCTGCTTGCCGCTTTTATTGGCTTATTAATCGGGCTGCCAACCCTGCGTACCCGGGGTTCATACTTTGCCATTTCCACCCTTTGTTTTGGTGTAATAGTATCCATCATAGCAGGTAGCTGGGTATCTCTTACCGGCGGTTATACCGGAGTGGTGGGAATTCCCAGGCCAACTCCAATACCGTTTCCCTTTGTCGGAGAAATTAGTTTCAACACCCAAACATCTCAGTACTACCTCGTACTGGCATTTCTGTTATTAACCCTGTTCGTAATGCACCGGCTGGTTTATTCACTTCAGGGACTGAGCTTTATGGCGATTCGCAATAACGAAGTTCTGGCGGATTCAGTGGGTATCAACACCTTCGCCACCAAGGTGTTGTCATTTGTTGTGGCCAACTTTTTCGCCGGGCTGGCCGGAGGTATCTATGCCAGCTTAATTGGAAGCATCAGCCCCAGCACCGCTTCATACTCGCTGACCTTTAACTGGATTATATATCTTCTTTTAGGAGGGGTAGCCACCCTGTCCGGACCTATAATAGGGGCCTTTGCCATTCCCATACTCATGGAATACATGCAGTTTCTGGAAGAGTACCGGATGCTTATATTCGGGGCCCTTTTAATAGTAGTAATAATATATTTCCCCCGCGGGTTAATGGGTGTATTGGAAAGTTTATGGAACAAGGCAAAAACCTATTATCAGAAGAGGAAGGTAGGTGCATTAAATGCTGCTGAAAATAGAAAACCTAACCAAGCGATTTGAAGGTCTTGTGGCCGTTAATGAAGTAACTTTTCAAGTTAACGAAGGAGATATTTTTGCCATTATTGGTCCCAACGGCGCAGGTAAAACAACTCTTTTCAATCTTATCAGCGGCATGCTGCGGCCTACTTCCGGTCAAATATATTTGCAGGACGAAGATATTACCGGCCTGAAACCATACAAAATTGCCCAAAAAGGCATTGCTCGCACTTTTCAAACCACTGCATTGTTTGACCAGTTGCGGGTGGCGGACAATTTGGCCATTGGTTATAAATTACGCACCACCAGTGGTTTTTGGAGCACCATTTTTCGTACCCGCCGCTGGAAGGAAGATAAGGAAAAGTGCACAGCTAAAGTCATGGAAACTTTAAGTTTTATCGGCCTGGCGGAAAAAGCTTTTAATTTTGTATCAACCCTTTCCCAGGAGGAACAAAAGCGCCTGGCCATAGGAGTAGCTCTCGTCAGCGATCCAAAAATTATCCTCCTGGATGAACCAACCGGCGGTTTAATTCAGGAGGATACCGACGGGATCACAAATCTAATCAAAAAAATAAAAGCTGCAGGAATTACTGTTTGTATAATTGAGCACAAAATGCGCATGATCATGGATCTGGCCGACCGCATAGTGGTATTGAACTACGGTGAAAAGATAGCCGAAGGAACCCCTGAAGAGGTCAGCAAAGACGAGGCGGTTATTAAGGCCTACTTGGGAGGGGAATATATTGCTTAAGCTAACGGATGTGACTACGGTAATTGGCGGATTTACGGCGGTCAGAGATGTTTCCTTGGAAATTAATAAAGGAGAATTTGTCGCTCTGCTGGGAAGCAACGGCGCAGGCAAAACCACCTTGTTTCGAACAATTGCCGGCGTTCTAAAACCTGCCAAAGGCGAAATAGAATTCAACGAGTTAAAAATCAGTAATCTTCCTGCCCATAAGATTGTAATGCTGGGGTTATCACTTTGTCCGGAAGGGCGCCAGCTTTTCCCACATTTATCAGTATACAAAAACCTGATGCTAGGAGCCTACACCCGGCGCAAGGACAAAAAAGGAGTACAGCGGACGTTAGAACGGGTTTATGAACTGTTTCCCATTTTAAAGGAAAGAAAAAACCAGCTGGCAGGGACCTTCAGCGGAGGGGAACAACAAATGCTAGCCATCGCCCGGGCTCTTATGTCCCAACCTGACATGTTGTTGCTGGATGAGCCCTCCATGGGACTGGCGCCGCTGGTGGTCCAAAAGATAGCAGATGCCATAAAAAACATCAATAAGGAAATGGGAACCACGGTTTTTTTATCAGAACAAAATGCCAATATGGCGTTAAATATAACAGATCGAGGATACGTACTGGAAAACGGGAAAATCGTTTTGGAAGGATCTAGTTCAGAGCTTAGAAATAACGAAATGGTTAAAAAAGCTTATCTTGGGGCATAGCATACTTCCCCCAAATTTCCCTAACAAAACCCGACACATTAAACGTGTCGGGTTTTGTTGAGCTACCTCCAGCAAAAAATGATCCTTAAGGTAAAGATCGGAAGAGCGTCGTGTAGGGAAAGAGTGTAGATCT
>CAJYBN010000293.1 GCA_913064925.1 uncultured Peptococcaceae bacterium | reverse complement strand
AGACGGTCTGGCCGGTCTCTGTGTCGATGTACGCCCGCCGTTTGAAACTCACCGGACCAACTAACGTCTCCACTTCTCGGGTTACCCTCTCCCGCACACGATAACGCTGTTTGTCACGCTTCTTGAAAATCTGGTCGTCCAAAAACTCTAAGCTCTCCCGTAACACCCGGCAATACTGGTCTCGTAAATGATTCCAGAGGTTTTGCTCAATTTCCCGGAAGGAAACTCCTATTTCAGCACGAAGCTTTTCCATGGACGAGGGCCGCCTCCTTTCTGAGTTTGTGCTAATTACTCACTTCGGAGGTCCGGCTCCTCGTCCCTTCTTTTCAGTCACCTCTTGGAAACAAAACCCGAGTTAATTTTACTCATACTAGATCGCGTGTCATCGGACTGTGATATTGTCACCTTGTAAGCGGTCTGAGAAAATGTCACCATGAAGGAAGGAGACATATTGGGTAAGATGGATAGGAAGGAGGTTGATGCCATTATGCAGATAACCACAAGTTGGCATGAAAAAGGCCGTGCAGAAGGCCGGTTGGAGAAAGCCCGGGAAGTTATTTGCAAATATTTGGCTCATAGATTTGGGGATAAGTCGGCCGGCCTGCAGCGGGAGGTGCAGCAGGTGAGCAACATAGAAGCGCTGGATTTTATCCTTGAAAAGCTGTTTGCCGTCAACACATTGGAAGAAGCTCGTGCTCTCATCAATGATGGCGTGGAATCACATCGACGGTTCTCGATGTGAATTAGTTGAGCAGGTAACGAAAAGCGCGGGCAGTTATGCCCGAATTTACGCTCCGGCGTACCGCCGCACTTTCTCGGCAGCGCTTCCGTGATATTATAGCCCGCTTTACCCGGGTGGCCCGGCTGGTTATGGCCGGCCGGTCTTTATGTAGTGTTCTTCATACACATATTTATCTACAATGTCATTTTTGTATGGGGGTAAAAATTAAAGAAGATCGCTTTTAGCCTCGTACAAGCAGCGTTCAGCGGTTAATCTAATGGAGATACAATTAGCAGAAAAAGCAACACCAATTAAAAATAACCTTTCAGCTATAAGATTCCGGTTATACATTGAAACCGTCTTCCTTGATAGCTTCGAATTCAGGACTAAATTGATATTTTTATTTCCCCGAAAAAATAAAAAGCCGGCCTGGCGACTGGCTGCTCAAAAGCGCGAACACCCTGGGCCGGTAATGTAAGGCCATCTAATAATCGCAGGAAATCTAGCTCATCGACTGGCGACAGGAAAAATATGCATGTTCGAGAGCTTATTGTTTATCCAGACCGTTTTAAACTAAACACTACCGTATTTACCGGATCCGGGCACTGGAGTTCCTGAATTCCGTTGATCCAGTCATTTTTATCCGTGTCCCTGCCAAAGGCCGACAGGTAGGGCATCAAACCGGCCAAGGCGTATAAACAGATAGGTCTGCCGTTCACCGCAGTTACTACAGGATCACGGAAAGTTAGTTTATCTCCCAACTGATACCCGGCACTGCAATATCCCTTGATACTTTTCACCTCAATTGTAACCTCTTTCATGTTATCACCCCCTTTTTGATTTTAACAAGGTTTGCTACATTAAACTATGAACTAAAGCCATGAATAGGGATATAAGTCTCGACGCGGGCATCATCAGAAGAGATAAAACCGGGTAATTGCATATTGTATGAGCGGTTTGTTCGTCCAAGCCGGAGGAAAATGACTGGCCGGTACCTGTAATTTACCATACTTGTTGATGTTTAGCAAGAATTATTCAGAATGCCGGTGTAGAGGGTTCCAGTTTCTTTCGTTTCCTTTGTGTTGTAAAAATAACATTCAGTGGAATCCTCAGGTGGATGGATGTGGGTGATGTTCCAGTGCGGCAAAGCGGCCCCTCACTGCCGGAATATGCCGGAATATATGTTCGCCGTGCTGGGTGAAAATTCCTGCCCGGTTTGCTATAATAAAATTAGGGGTGTGCCGGGGCCGGGGTGGCCAAAACAAGGCCCCTCCCGCTGGGGGTGTGGGGGGAGGGTTGGGCAATGAAGAGCATGCAGGAACTGGTAGATTTCCTTATAGATGCCGGGTATTTACATGCACCGGGTATAATCAACGCCTTTTTAAAAATGGACAGGGTGAACTTCGTGTACCCCGGTGACAGGCACCGGGCTTATTGCGACATGCCGCTGCACATCGGCAAGGGGCAGACCATCTCCCAGCCCCGGGTGGTGGCTTTTATGCTGCATCTCCTGCAGCCCGGGGAAGGTCACCGCGTATTGGACGTGGGGTCCGGCTCAGGCTGGACGACGGCCCTGCTGGCGGAATTGGTGGGGGAAAAGGGCCGGGTTTATGCTGTGGAGCGTATAAAATCCAT
>CAJYBN010000292.1 GCA_913064925.1 uncultured Peptococcaceae bacterium | reverse complement strand
CCATCACCTTGCTCATAGGTGACATTTTCACAGACTTCTTTCAAGGTGACAATATTACAGCACGATCACAAGTATGTAAATTTTTATTGACAATCAGTTGGTAAACCGATAAACTTATGGAGTATAAAAAATAATAAAGTGCTCTTATCCGGAGTGGTGGAGGGACTGGCCCAATGAAACCCGGCAACCAGCCTCGTAGCGAGGTATGGTGCTAATTCCTGCAGGAGTCCAAACTTCTGACAGATAAGAGGTGCATTTTTGTGCGAGCCTCTTCTGTATTGAAGGGGTTTTCGTTTTATCGGAACGGAGCACAAATAATGGAGGTGTCAGTATGGCAGTGGAAAAAACTTTTCAGGAAATCAATGAAAAAATCAAATCAGGTAAGGCTGTAGTTGTTACGGCCGAGGAACTGGTCTCCATGGTTAAGGAAAAGGGCGTCAAGCGTGTCACGTCCGAAGTTGACGTTGTTACAACGGGCACGTTCGGGCCCATGTGCTCCTCCGGTGCATTCTTAAATTTCGGCCATTCCAAGCCTAAAATCAAAATGTACAGGGTTTGGCTGAACGGTGTTCCTGCCTACACCGGCATTGCTGCCGTTGATGCATATATCGGAGCAACTGAAGTGCGGGAAGGCGACCCGCTAAACAGTAATTATCCAGGTGAATTTCGCTATGGCGGCGGGCACGTCATCCAGGACCTGGTAGCCCGTAAAAAAGTGCTGCTTAAAGCCATAGGTTACGGCACCGACTGCTACCCGTGCAAGGAAATTGAAACCGAAATTACCCTTGACGACATCAACGAAGCCATACTGTTTAACCCGCGCAACGCCTACCAAAACTATAACTGTGCCGTCAACCTGAGTTCCAGAACCCTCTACACGTACATGGGCATGCTCAAACCAAACCTTGGGAACGCGCATTATTCAACGTCGGGATTACTTAGCCCACTGTTAAAAGACCCCATGTTCCGCACCATAGGTATAGGCACGCGCATATTCCTGGGAGGCGGTATAGGTTACGTGGTTTGGAACGGTACCCAACATTCCCCTTCCTTTATCGAGGGTAAAGACGGCAAAAACCTTGGACCGGCGGGAGGCACCCTTGCCGTGCTCGGCGACCTAAAACAAA
Source organism: uncultured Peptococcaceae bacterium (assembly GCA_913064925.1). Classification (GTDB taxonomy): domain Bacteria; phylum Bacillota; class Desulfotomaculia; order Desulfotomaculales; family Desulfallaceae; genus CAJYBN01. Next base: position 1,234 of record CAJYBN010000292.1, on the reverse strand, counting down.
TGAGCCCGCGGTGGTTGGTGGGCACCAGCTTCATCGGCTACGGGGCTACCCTGACCGTAGGCTTGGGCATCCCCATCCCGCTGCTTAACGAGGAAGTGTGCCGCTATGCTGCCGCCGGTGACGATGAATTGTTCGCCCCCATAGTGGATTACAGCGAAGCCTATCCAAACCGCTTACCCGATATTCTCGGCTACGTCAGCTATGCCGAGCTGAAAAGCGGTAAAATCACAGTCAAAGGCAAAGAAGTTCCCACGGCGCCGCTTTCCAGTTACCCGCGCGCCCGGGAAATCGCCCGCATATTGAAAGATTGGATACAAAAAGGCGAATTTATGCTGGGAGAGCCGGTACAACTTCTGCCAAACGCCGGCGCCGGCATCAAAACCAACGTCCTCAACGGTTAATTTTGAAGGGGAGTGAAGAAATGCCTCCACAAAAGGTAGTGCTGCGTTTCGGAGCCGACATAGCCGACCAGCCTGTAATTTATAAACTAGTTAAAGATTACGACCTGGTGATCAATATTCTCAAAGCCAACGTAAACCCCCAAAAAGAAGGCACCATGGTTCTGGATATTACAGGGGAAAAAATCGCAGAGGGCATCGAATACCTGCGCCGGGTGGGCGTGCGGGTACAATCCTTAACGGAAGAAATTATACAAAACGAGGATAAGTGCGTAAGCTGCGGAGCCTGCACGGCCATCTGCCCAACCGGAGCCCTTTATCTTGAGCGACCGAGTATGGAGGTATATTTTGACAGCGATCGATGCGTGGTTTGCCACCTTTGCGTTAAAACTTGCCCCGTACGGGCCATGGAGGTCCACTTTTGAAGGAATACATTGACCGAGTCTACCGGCTGTTGCATAGGCAGGAAGACCTGGCCTTTTTCCGCGTACTGATCAAGGAAACCGACTTAGATATCGGCGTCAGGCGAAACAAGCTGACGCCGTCACTGGTAGAAAGCACCAGGCAGTTGGTAATATCGGTCAGGTCGCAGCTGGAAAGTTATATAGTGCAAGACGAGACGTTTTTCCTCACTTTGCAGCCCTACCGTCCCGGCCCGGGCGCACCGCCAATCGCCCGTGTTATGGCTCAGGCCGCCGAAGCTGCCGGCATTGGTCCCATGTCGGCAGTGGCGGGTGCCATCGCTGAACACGTCGGCCACTTTTTGACCAAACGATCCCGGGAAGTCATCGTAGAAAACGGCGGAGACATCTTCCTCCGTTCGGGACGAGTGCGCA
>CAJYBN010000291.1 GCA_913064925.1 uncultured Peptococcaceae bacterium | reverse complement strand
TCCTTTGCCGGCGGCCACTTCCTTGATCTTGGCCGCGGTTTCCGCCGGCTTGCCGGTTTCCATCCAGATGGAAGTGCTGGTGGTATTCATGCTTTCGGCCAGCATTACCACCTGCTGCCCGGGTTCGATTTGTCCGGTTCCGCTGTCGCCCGTGCCGGCCTGGTTGCCGTCCTGCCCGGCCGCGTTGCTGCCGGCGTCAGGCTTTACAGGAATGCCGGTGCTGTTGCCGGCGGCGCCGCCAGTGCTGCCGGCCGGCGGGTTGGCGGTGACGCCGTCGCTGCCAGGCTGCTCGCTGGTGCCCGCTTCCCCGGTGCTGGGGCTCGTATCGCCCGTTTCACCGCCCGTGCCGGGATCCTCCGTCACACCCGGCGGCAGCACGGGGTTGTTGTCGGGCTGCGGGGTATGATCTGCTACCTGGGGCCTGTCGCCGCCGCTGTCGCCGGCCATCTGCAGGCTTACGCCCCAACTGCCGAAAGCCAGTACCAGCGCCGCGGCCGCCGCAGCCGCCCACACCCTGGCTTTGGCAAACAGTGATGTCCCGGAGGCGGCGGCTGCCTTTCCGGCGGGCGCGCGCTCGCCGGCCTGCACATCTTCCTGCTGCTGCAGCGTTGCCATGATGTTCCGGCGCATGTCGCCCGGGGCATTTACTTTGGCGGTGGCCAGCCGGCGCAGGGCGCCCGAAACCTGCCGCCAGCCGGCAATCTCGGCCGCGCAAGCAGCGCAATCCCGCAGGTGGTCCTCCAGGGCCCTGACCTCTTCCGGGACCAGCTCATTATCCAGGTACGGTGAAAATTTGTCTTTCGCTTGTTGACAGCTGAGTTTGCGCATGGCCGGCACTCCCCTAAAATGGCCACTTTAATAGTATGTTTATTAGACACGCGGGAGGAGCCGAAAGTTCCTGGCAAGGGCGGGAATTTGCAAAAAAATTCAGAGGTCGGCAACCATGGTCTCCGCCTTCTTACCCTTTGCTAAAGGTTTTTCTTTTTGCAGGCGCTTCATCATGTAATCGTGCTCAAGGGGCCTGCATAGCCCCTGGCATTTGAACCAAAAAGATAAACAGTTATAATCTCTTCCTGCTGCCGACAAAAACCAGCTATTTTTTATATAAGTTGTTTATTGGCTTGCAGCATCGTGCCCACCGCCGCGATTTTATTTTTTTGATTCATGATATCACGCTGCAAAATCGTTGGGCAAGTTACAAGGAATGTATTGACAATCACGGCAAGAAAAAATAAACTTTAGTTTGTGGATAGTTAATTAAGTTAACTAATTTGCTTTGCAAGGTGAAGAAAGTGAAAAAAGACTGTTCTATAACTAGCCATTGTGGCGGTAAGGTTGTAGAGGACCAAAAAAAAGAAGCCGTCATCCAGGAGTACCTCAAGCGCATTGACCGCATGATGGGCCTGCTGGTGCGCCGGCTGCATGCCGAGCTGGCCCAGAACCTGGTCACCGGGGTGACGGCGAGCCAGTTCGTCATCATGAAGAAAATCAACGAGCGGGGGCGTATGACGGTTTCCGAGGTGGCCGGCGACCTGTTTGTGTCGCTGAGCGCCGTAACGGCCCAGGTGGACCGCCTGTGCCGGGCCGGGCTGGTGGAAAGGCACCGCGATGAAAGTGACCGCAGGGTCGTCTGGCTGGCATTAACACCTGCCGGAAAGGAGGTGTACGAGGCTTGCGAGGCGAGCCGCCTTAAAGTTATCGGCAGGTACCTGGGGCAGTTGGAACAAAGGGATCTGGAAAAATTGCTGGATATTTATACCAAGTTGCTGAAAATAATTGAAGCCGACAACAGTCAATAATAAATACAAGCGGCTGGTAGAACAGGATAACCAAAGGGGAGTGAACAGGTTGAGAGGATTGACCCGGAACGGCCTGGGTATTTTGTTGTTGATTGTTTTGCTGGTTGTTGCGGCGGCCGGCTGCGGCAAAAAGCCCGCCGGCCAGGAGCCCAAAGAGGATGCGCCGGTGCCGGTGATAACGGCGGTGGCTCAAAAAGGCACGTTGGATAGCGCCACTGTGGTCAGCGGCAAACTGGAAGCACTGGCCTCGGCCAAGGTGGTGCCCAGCGGCACCGGCGGCAAGGTAGCCGAAGTGCGCGTGGACATCGGCAGCCGGGTACAGAAGGGCGAGGTTATCATCGTGCTGGAAAACGACCTGGAGGTCGCCGGTCTGAACGAAGCCCGCGCCAACCTCAACCAGGCACGCACGGCTTACCAAATAGCCAAGGCCAACTACGAGCGGGGTAAGCAGCTGCTGGAGGAGGGTGCCATCGCCCGGGCTACTTTCGAAGTCCAGTACGAGCAGGCTTACGAGCAGGCCAAGCAGGGCCTGGCCCGGGCCGAGGCCGGCCTGCAGGTGGCCCAGGAGAGACTG
>CAJYBN010000290.1 GCA_913064925.1 uncultured Peptococcaceae bacterium | reverse complement strand
ACTCTTTCCCTACACGACGCTCTTCCGATCTTGGAAGTGGATATGGGCAGCATGACGGTAACCCGGGCGCAATCCGCCATGTCGCGCGCCCCCTACACCTTTTGCCACGACATAGCCGGCCTGGCCGAACGGCTGGCCGGCTTCAAAATCGACGAAAAAAATACCGTCAAGCGCCTGCGCCGCCTTATCGGCGGGGCGCAAGGCTGCTTTCAGCTGGAAGACCTGGCGTTGGAAGCCATTAAAATCGTTTACCAGGGCACCTACGCCTTTGTGCCGGGAGGGAAAAAGGAAATACTGGAACTGTTTGACCGGCAGCTGCAGGGCAGCTGTTACAGCCACTGCCACAGCCTGGAAGAAAAAATGTCCGCCGCCACCTCTACTCTGATCAAGTAAAAGCGCCGCCGCGCGGGGGCCAGAAAACCTTGCTCCCGCCTCTTACCCCGCCCGGAAAGCAGTTAAGTACAGGCCCCGCACTTCGCGGTAAACAACCGCCGGCGGGCCCCCGGCACGCTTCCCGGGGCGGGGTAGAAAGTAAAATTCTCCACCACGGCCACGACAGGCCGGTTAAAACCGCAGCCGGCCGGATTACCCGGCCCGCCGGCCTGCCCACGTCCGAAGCGGAGGCGCGCGCCGGGCGGGGCCAGCCGGGCACAAGCCGTGCAATTAAATTAAAACCGGGGCGTTTAAAATATTAACGCCCCGGTCAAAGACCGCAAAGGATCAGCTTTTCTTCTCCTGTTTGGCCTTTTCTTCCTCCACCAGCTTGCGCCGCAGCAGCTTGCCCACCGCCGACTTGGGCAGCTCATTCCTGAATTCCAGCAATTTGGGCACCTTGTAGGGAGCCAGCTTTTCCCGGCAGTAAGCCAGTATCTCGTCTTCGGTAGCCGTTTCCCCCTGCTTTAATACCACGTAAGCCTTGACGGTCTCACCCCGGTAAGCGTCGGGCACGCCGGCCACCACCGCTTCCTGCACCTTGGGATGTTCAAACAGGACCTCCTCGATCTCCCGCGGGTAAATATTGTAACCGCCGGCGATGATCATGTCCTTTTTCCGGTCCACGATGTAAAAATACCCGTCTTCGTCCATCTTGGCCATGTCCCCGGTATAAAGCCAGCCGTTGCGCAGCGCCTTGGCGGTTTCCTCCGGGCGGTTCCAGTAGCCCTTCATAACCTGGGGCCCCCTAACGATAAGCTCGCCCACCTCGCCAATAGGCATCGGCTTGGTGCCGGTAGCCGCGTCAACCACCACCGCGTCGGTAGCCGGATAGGGCACACCGATGCTGCCGGGCTTTCTTTCCCCGAAAATAGGGTTGCAGTGCGTTACCGGCGAAGCTTCCGACAGGCCGTAACCCTCGGAAATTTCCGACTCCGTTCCTTCCAGCATCTTGTCGTAACCATGCCACACTTCCAGCGGCAGCGGTGCGGCGCCCGAATTGTATACCATCACGTTGGCATAGTCCTTGAATTCGGGATAATTCATTAAAGCCACGAACATGGTGGGCACGCCGGGGAAAAAGGTGGGCTTGTACTGGCTAATAACCTTTGCCACCTCTTCCACTGTAAACCGCGGCAGCAAAAGCATGGTGGTGCCCGCCGTCACGGCCAGGTTCATGCAGCAGGTCATGCCGTAAACGTGGAAAAAGGGCAGCACGCTGAGAATCAGCTGTTTTTTCTCCTCGCCGACGAAAAAGTAATTGACCTGCACCGCGTTGGCGTACAGGTTGTAATGGGTAAGCTGGGCGGCCTTGGGCACACCGGTGGTGCCGCCGGTGTACTGCAGCACGGCCGTATCCTCCACCGGGTCGATTGCTATTTCGGGCGCCGGCTGGCGGTCCGACGCGTACAGGTCCGGGAACCAGACGGTATCGTCCGGAAGGGCGTCGGGTTTACCGGTAAAGCCGGTGATAAATACCTTTTCCAGCGGAGTGTTCGGCCGCACGTTTTTCACCCGGGGATACAGGTCGATGAGGGTAATCATCATGCGGGCGCCGGAATCGTTGACCTGGTGTTCAATTTCCCTTTCCACGTACATCGGGTTGGTGTTCACCACAATGCCGCCCAAGCTGAGGATGGCGTAATAAGCAATTACGAAATCGGGGCAGTTGGGCAGCATTACTGCCACCCTGTCTCCTTTTCGGATGCCCATCTCGTACAAAGCCCCGGCGGTCCTTTTTACGCATGCCGCCACTTGGGCGTAGGAAAGCTGGTGCCCGTAAAAAATGATGGCGGTTTTTTCCGGGTACTTTTGCGCTGTCTCAAACAACAGGCTGTGTAGGGGCCGGGGCTCTAACTTAATGTCCCAGTTAACACCCCCCTCTTCGTAGACTTTTAAATAAGGTCTGGGAAATTCAAACATCCAAGCACCTGGTTCAAAAAAGCTCACAATATCTAACAATTGTTAGTTTTTGTGAACCCGG
>CAJYBN010000289.1 GCA_913064925.1 uncultured Peptococcaceae bacterium | reverse complement strand
GCTCTTCCGATCTTTTTAGCGCCAATGACAGGAGGCTTCATGATCGGGGCGCCTGCTTTCATATACCCGGTCTTTACGCGGAAGCGCCCGTCATCGTCCGCAGGGAACTTTCCCTCAAGCCCGATGTAGCCATGGTGGTAACCACTCCCATGGACAAAAACGGTTTCTTTAACTTCAGCGTCGCAAATTCCTATATCCGTGCCGTTTGCGAAAAAGCTAAAACCGTGATCGTGGAAATAAACCAAAACGCTCCCTACTGCCTAGGAGGTAACCACGAGTGCATTCATATTTCGGAAGTCGATTATATTGTTGAGGGCGACAATAGCCCGTTGGTAAGTTTGGCTGCTCCCCCTCCCTCTGAAATTGAAAAAAAGATAGCCGAATTTATCGTCGAAGAAATTGAAGACGGCGCTTGTCTTCAACTGGGCATCGGCGGCATGCCCAACGCCATTGGGAAAATGCTGGCTGAATCTGACTTAAAGGATTTCGGGGTACACAGTGAAATGCTGTGTAACGCGTTTTTGGACATGTATAAAGCAGGGAAGATAACCGGTGCCAGGAAAACCGTTGACCGTTACAAAATGGTATTTACTTTTGCTTTGGGCGATGAGGAACTTTACCAATTCATACACAATAATCCTGCCTGTGCTTCGTACCCCGTAGATTATACTAACTCGCCCGCCGTTATAGCGCAAAATGACAAGCAGGTGGCTATAAACAATGCTATTGAAATAGATCTTTTTGGGCAGGTTTGCTCGGAATCGGCCGGTACCAGGCAAATTTCCGGCACGGGCGGGCAGTTTGATTTTACTTATGGTGCGTTTTATTCCCGGGGCGGCAAAGCTTTCATTTGTCTAAGTTCCACCGTAACCAAGAACGGCACGAGGGCTTCCCGTATCGTTCCTACGCTCACTCCGGGGGCGGTGGTCACTGTCCCCCGGACGGTAACTCAGTACGTGGTTACGGAGTACGGGAAGGTCAATTTAAAAGGCAAAACGACCTGGCAGCGGGCAGAAATGTTGATAAGCATTGCCCACCCGGACTATAGGGACGAGCTGATTAAGCAAGCTGAAAAAATGAACATATGGACTAAAACTAATAAAAGAGTGTGAGGAGGTTATCAAATGTCGCGGGAAATTAAAAAAATTTGCGTGGTGGGAGCTGGCAATATGGGGCATCAAATATCCCTGTTGGCTGCATTATCAGGCTATGACGTAACGTGTACGGACATTGACCGGGAAATTTTGCAGAAAGCAGAACGATTTGCCGACACTTACCTGCCTGAGAGGGTGGCCAAGGGGAAATTAACCGAAGACCAGGCCAAGGCGGCCCGCTCCAGGATTTCTTTCACCACTGACTTGGAGCAGGCGACCAGGGACGCCGACCTGGTAATCGAGGCCGTTATAGAAAAGCTGGAAGTTAAAAGGCGGCTATTCGCCCAGCTGGATAAAATCTGCCCACCCGAGACCATACTGGCCACCAACAGTTCTTACATTGTGAGCTCTAAAATTGCGGATGTAACAAGCAGGCCCGATAAAGTGTGCAACATTCACTTTTTTAACCCGGCTTTGGTCATGAAGACGGTGGAGGTGGTCAAGGGGCCGCATACCTCGGAGGAAACCGTGCAAACGGCCATGGAAGTGTGCCATAAAATGGGTAAGATTCCGGTTTTGCTGCACAAGGAGATATACGGCTTTATTGTTAACAGGATACTTACAGCCATAAGAAAAGAGGCGCTTTACCTTTATGACACGGGTGTGGCTTCATACGAGGATATAGACAAGGCGGTTGTGCACGCTCTGGGCCACCCCATGGGACCATTCAAACTAATAGACCTTACCGGCATTGACCTTAGCTACCACGTCAGCATGGAACGCTACCAGGAAACAGGCGACCCCGCCCACAAGCCTTCACCAATAATTGTGGAAAAATATGTTAAAAAAGAGTGGGGCCGCAAGACGGGCAAGGGTTTTTATTCTTATTGTACTTAGAGAAGTGTTTATCAATTGAGGGGGTGCCGGCCGGCTGCCGGTGAACTTAAACGGCGGGCTGAAAGCCAAGGAGTATCCCATCGGTGCCACGGGATGCGGCATGGCTTGTGAAATTTTCTAGCAGATGAGGGGCGAGGCCCAGGAACCGGCCCGGCAAGTAAAGAACGCGACGCGCGCCTTGTTGCACAACGTAGGCGGCTCCGGGGGTACAGCTGCAGTTTTTATATAAAGGAGGGGATAACTAGATGGGTAAAAGCGTTATATCTTACGGCTCTTACCTTCCCTGTACAGCGAATAACCAGGGATGAATACGTGCAGTCACTGGGGCGCTGCGGGGCGGAAATCAAGGAAAAGGCGGTAATGGATATAGATGAGGACGTAATTACCATGGCCGTGGAGGCTGCCGGCGCTGCGCTGGCGGCTGTGGGTCC
>CAJYBN010000288.1 GCA_913064925.1 uncultured Peptococcaceae bacterium | reverse complement strand
AGCAGGATATCGTCCAGATTTTTGCTTATTTTATTATGCAGCCGCTTTAGCAGCTGCTCCGCCACTACAGGGTCGCTGGTGGGTAACCCCCTCTCGTCATGGGCCAGTCCGGTAACGTGGTAGCGATACCCGAAACCGAAACTGGCCATGGGCGGCACCCCGCTTTCATCCGCCCGGTAGGGCACATAATGGTCGGGTGCTGTCCCAGGACCCCGCCGATCTATAATTTCCATTTCACCAGGTAGGGGCAGCAGCACCTTTTCCCTGAGATGCCCGATAACCTCATCCAGCAATAAAACCACCGGCACCCGGTATTTTTCCGCCATGTTGGTGGCCCGCACCGCCAGTTCGTATGCTTCCCTGACCGAAGAGGGGCTCAAAACGATGACCGGGTGGTCGCCGTGGGTGCCCCAGCGGGACTGCATTATGTCACCCTGGGCCGGCGCCGTGGGCATGCCGGTGCTGGGCCCGCTCCTCTGCACATTAACGATGACGCACGGTACCTCCGCCATGGCGGCAAACCCTATGTTTTCCTGCATCAAAGAAAAACCGGGGCCGCTGGTGGCAGTCAGCGATTTTACCCCAGCCAGTGAAGCGCCGATGACGGCTGCGAGGCTGGCGATTTCATCCTCCATTTGGATAAACTTGCCCCCCAAGCGGGGCAGTTTCTCCGCCATAATTTCGGCAATTTCCGTTGAAGGGGTAATGGGATACCCGGCAAAGAAACGCACTCCCGCCGCCAGCGCCCCTTCAGCAACGGCCTCGTTACCCTGCATTAACCGCGCCATTTCCACAACCCGGCTCATGTCGCATCCCTCGCTTTGCAGGCGGCAGCGGCAGCTACAACCGCACCGTATCGTCTTGGCGCGCACCGTAACCGGTGGCACCGGGTTGGACGGCCGCCGGCTGCCGCTCCACGGACAAAGCAAAGTCGGGGCAGTATATTTCACACCTGCCGCAGCCCGTACAGGCAGCAGGATTTGCCACTACAACCTTGCCGCGGCTGTCCAGCATCAACACGTTGTTTTTACACAGCACGGTGCAAATACCGCATCCTTTGCACCATTGCACTCTGACGCTTATTTTGTTATGATCGAAATACGAGGCTGCCTTAGCCATGCCAGTTCACCCCATTCCTCCGGAAAAATGTATGATAAGTACATTTGCCCTATTAAATAGCAACTGTTGTGCCAACCGATCCCTACCCTGTAAAACAACCGCTGCAACGCCGGCAACCGCCAGGCTGCAAGCCCTGCCGGTAAAAGGTGTCTATAAACCGGGCCGGCCCGGGAAAAACCGGCGCCGGGCCGGCCATCTCATTTTGATACAAAAGGGCCGTTATGGCAGGCTGCAAGCCTCTTCTCTCATTTTGATACCAATATCAAACTGATACGCAGAGCCCGCTAACCACAAGGAGGGATAAGCAAGTGTACATAAGCAACGCCAAAAAAATAACGGCCGCCGGCGTTGACGCGCCCGGCGCGGCCAAAGTAACAAAAAAAAGCCTGGTGGGGCCCGGCCACGGCTGGAAAGGCTGGGTCATGCGCCTGTTCACCATTGCCCCCGGGGGACATACGCCGCGGCACACCCATCCCTGGCCGCATATTAATTATGTGGTTGAGGGCGAAGGAATCCTTTACCTGGGCGGCAAGGAAAACCTTGTGGAGCCGGGCTCGGTGGCCTATATACCCGGCGGAGAAGAGCACCAGTTCATGAACCGGAGCCGACGGGAATTCACCTTTATCTGCATCGTGCCGGAAGAAGGCGACGCGTAAATCGAATAGAACTGGGTTATTAACCGCCCTCCTCTTACACCGCCCAGCATGCGGTTCCGCACCGGGCGGTTCTTTGAGTATTACGATGGAACTGAAACTGGTCCAAACCGTTGACTACCAAGGCTTGCGGGTCTTTTAAACCTGCCCGTCATCAAGTAAGGTAATACGACAAGTAAGGTTAAGATTCTCTTCTTTGTCCACTTCGGCCCTGGTGAACATGGCCCGGACCTGGATTAGCTGTTGATCTTGGGTCAATTCAGTGTCGAACCCTTTCCAAGGGATAGAGCAGCCCGGCTTTCTCAGCAAATGAAAGAAATGCAAATTTCCAGTTAAACTTTCTTTAATTTCCCAACCTGCCGGCCATCCGCAGCATCGATTATCCTGAAAGGCAACGCCTTAAACAGTGTGTAGAAACTGTCAACGCAACCGGATAATTTCTTTTGCACATTTTTGAGCACTTACCTGGAAAATTCCAGGCCCTCGATGCGCCACGCGAAGACGGGCGGCAGGTATTCCCGTCCCACCAGCCATATTCCTTGTTCTATGCTTTACCCTGAGTTAGTCCGGATGTCCATTCTTTCAAACCGCCAGCGGCCAAGGCCATAAAAAAGGCAGCCCGTCGTCAAGCTGAGCAACAGAGAAGCTAACGGGTGGGTCTGTATCAACTGTGGTACATTTATTTTTTGCAGTC
>CAJYBN010000287.1 GCA_913064925.1 uncultured Peptococcaceae bacterium | reverse complement strand
CGGATACCGGCCTTGTGCAATGCCGGCCTACCCGACGGGTGCCGGGGCGTACGCCTGGGGCTTGCCCGCCCGGACATTTTGCAAACTCAACTGCGGGCCTTGTTCAGAGCCAGCGCCCGGGGCAACTTTCGCCTGCTGCTGCCCGTGGTTACCAACGTGGGCGAAGTTCTCCGGGTAAAGGAAATAATAGCCGCCGTGCAAAACGAATTGGCCGAACAAAACATACCTTACGACCCTTTCATTCCCCTGGGGATCGAAATAGAGGTGCCGGCGGCGGCCGTCATGGCCTCCGTCCTCTCATTTGAAGTGTCTTTTTTCAGCATCAGCGAAAAATTAATGGCCCATTCTGTGCTGGCAGACGGCACCGGCGATCGCTGCGACGGTTTAATGCACGATTACGCCCCCTCTTTCCTGTACCAAATAAGCCTCCTGGCGGAAGAAGTACGCCCCAAGCGCAAGTCGGTATGCCTTACAGCTCCCCTGGCCGGAAAGCTTGCCGCGCTGCCGCTGCTGGTGGCCATGGACGTCAACGAGCTGGTCATGGAGCCCGGCCGCATCGAACAGGCCAGGCAAATCATATCTCGCCTCACCATCCCCAAGGCCAAGCTAGTGGCTTCCAAGGCCATGTCATTCTGGATGCCGCACGAAATTGAACAATACGCCGAGGAGTGCCTGGCCCGCTTGCTGAAATAATTGATGAGCGGCACCCAGTTTCTACCGGGTGCCGCCGGTCAATGTTTCCCACTTATCTCGCACCGCCTGGATGATTTTGCGGCGGTGTTCCCTGTACTTCACAAAATCCAGATCGTTGGCGTCTATTATAAGCAGCTCGCCGGGATAGCTGCGGTAATTCTCTTCGTAAAACCGGTGCAGCCTGCGCCAGTAGGCGTCTTCCACACCCAACTCGTCAGGCCTGCCCCGCTTGCGGATGCGCCGTATGGCTTCTTTGGCCTCCACGCGCAGGTATACCACCAGATAAGGCAGTTCCAGGTGTTCCAGCAGGTTTTCCAGCAAGTTCTCGTAGACGTTGTACTCTTCCTGGGTCATATAGCCGACTTCCCTGTACATCCTGGCAAATATGGGGTCGGAAAATATGGAGCGATCCATTACGGCGCTGTTTAACCGGCTGGCTTCCTTGTACTGCCGAAAACGGTGCACCAGGAAATTAATCTGCATGGGAAAACACCAGCGTTCCCTTTCGTAAAAAAACTTGTGCAGTAGATTGTTCTCATCCTTGAATATTTCCTCGAACGGCACCAGGTCAAGTTCCTCGGCCAGCATATGTACCAGGGTGGTTTTCCCCACACCCGTCATCCCGTCCACTACTATTTGCACCCTGTTACCACGCACCAAACCCCTCCCGAGAAAAAATTTCGGACTCGAAACCGCACTGCGGGCTGTAAACCTTATAATATATACTTCTTGCCCCGGCACCCACTTCCTCCAAATACTCCCATAAAAATTATTGTCATAACCATGAGATATAACCAATATATTGCAACAGGGGCGCTGGGACATCCTTTTCATGTTTTTACCCAAGGGAATCTAGGGGGATTTGTTATGCAAAACTTACCAGATTATTTTTGCCGTATAGACGGTTTGCGGCAAATGTACCTATCTCCCGGAGAAGTGCCCGTCGTGGCACTGGTGGGCCCGTACAACACCGGCAAGTCCACCCTGCTCAACAACCTGCTGGGGCGGCAGGTGTCGCCGGTGGACGTAATTCCGGCCACCCCTGTGCCTTTGCGCTTCAGTTACGGGGATCGCTTCACGGCGAGGATTTATTTTTTAGACCGGCAGGTAACTGCGTTAACGGAAAGCGAACTGGCTTCCTTGCTGGCCAAAAGTAAACTACCGAGCTGCAAAATGCAAAAGGTAGAAGTCAAAATCAACCACGACCTGCTGCAAAAAATGCATATCATCGATACCCCGGGGATAGATGCCGCCACGGGGCCGGCTTATGCGCCGCACCTGCTGCCGGAAGTCGACCATTTCGTTTACCTGATGCACCAGCGGGGCCCCGGCGAAGCGGACCGCAAAGCCATTCAACAGCTGGTGGAACGTTACGGAGCGGGCAGCATGTCCTTTTGGATCAACTGCAACCTGGGCGGATACGACGGCAGCTCGCTGGCGGAAGCCCGCCGGGTGCTGCGGGAAATATGCAGCAGCGAGGTGCAGGTGCAGCTGATCAACACCGCGTCGGCTGAAGACGTGGAAAAGTTTCGCCTCTTTATCGAGGAAAAAGCAGCCGTGTTGAACCTGCAGCGAGTGGCACGGCAAATTAGGGAATTGGACCGGCAGATTCCCGGCCTAACCGCTGCCGCCCTGCGCAAGGAAAACGACGCCGATTTTCTGGTCCTTTTCTGGCAAGCCCGGGAAAACGCCCGCCGGGTCATTGACGCCCAAAACGCGCTCCAAGCCGTCCCCCCGTTTTCCCAGCAAATAAGGAAACTATTCCAGCAACCTGCCCCGGCACAGCAGCCCTCTCGCGGTATTTGCGTCAGCTACCGCCCGGCA
>CAJYBN010000286.1 GCA_913064925.1 uncultured Peptococcaceae bacterium | reverse complement strand
CGGGGGCGCGTGAGGCCCGCCCCAGCGGCCGGAAAATGCGGTCCAGGGGCGCCCCCGGCCTTAATGCAGCGGCCGGCGGGCGTTGAGCACTTGCTCGGGCGGCACCCGGTGCTTCTCCAGCAGGGCGGCGCCCGCAGCCAAATCGCCCACGGTGGCGGGGAAGTGGGCGTCGCTGTTTACGACGATGAGCGCCCCCCGGCGCAGCGCCGCCCGCACCACGCCGTCCTTGCGGTAGCTGTGCCCGGTGTTTATCTCCATGGCGCAGCCGGTGGCGGCGCATGCCTTGGCCACCTCGTCCAGGTCCACCGCCATCACCAGGCCGGGGTGGCTGACGAAAGTGGGCCGGTGCTTGTACACGGCCCGCACCAGGGCGGCGGTGTTGGCCCGGCGCATGGCCTGCCGCACCGGTTCCAGCGCTCGGCCGGCCTGGTTGGGTGCTATCCAGGTGAGAGTCTGCCACCAGGGGACGCACCACACCTGGGGGTGCAGGCCAGCGATCAATATGTCCAGTTCCGCGGCGACCTCCGGGGGCAGGTCCAGCCCCCCGTCCAGCCCGGTGACGTTGGCCTCGGCGCCCACCAGCACCCGTACCCCGTACTTTTTGCTCCAGCGGGCCGCCTGCTCCTTCAGTTCCAGGTAGACCCCGGTGTCCCGCACGCCGATGAACATGGCCCGGGGCCCGTGGTCGGTGATGGCCACCTCGGCCAGCCCGCGGGCGGCGGCCGCCGCCACCATTTCTTCCGGCGGGGCATGCCCGTCGCTGTGGCTGGAGTGGGTGTGCCAGTCGGCGTACAGCTCCATATCTTCGCTTGCCCTTACCGCCGGGCCAGCTCGGCCTTGAGGTGGTCGATGACCTTGACCGGGCCGGGGTCGATGCCGTACAGCACGGCCAGGTACACGCTGGCGTAGTCGCCCAGGTATACTAGCGAGTACATGCGGGCCAGGGTGCCGTCGCCAACGGCTTCAACTTCGCTGACACCGCCGGCCGCCTTTTCCACGATGTCCCGGGTGATGTCCATGCGGATTTTCACCCGCGGGTGGTCCTGCACGTCCCGCAGGATGACGATGTGCAGCTTGCGCAGCAGCTCGGCCGGCGCTTCGAAGCCCACCACCTCGTTGTGGTTCAGTTCCGGGAACACGTTCCAGTAGGCCGGGGCCTTGGCGTTCTCGTTCACCTGGCCTTTCCAGCGCTGGGCCGCCACCTCGCTGGTGGCGGAGGCTCCCCAGATGACCGGAATGCGGTTGTACAGCTTGAGGGCCAGCTGCTTGGCCGGGTTGTCCGCCGCGGGCACGCCGGGGTGCAGCTTTTCGCGCTGGCCGCGCAGCACGGACGCCAGTTCTTCCACCTCGCCGGCGGGGTCTTCCAGCAAGCCCAGGCGGCTTAGCACGGCCAGCATGGGCAGGAACAGGTAGCCGGTGGCCGAGCGGGGCATAATGCCTGGCGGCACGGTTATCTGCGGCACGCCGTCGCGGGCGGCCCGCTCCCCCAGCTTGCCGCCGGTGGTGACGGCCACCACGGCCGCGCCGCGGTCGCGGGCCTCGTCGTAGGCGCTGAGGGTTTCCTCGGTGTTGCCGGAGTAGCTCACTGCAAACAGCAGGGTGTGCCGGTTCACGTAAAGGGGCAGCAGGTAGTCGCGGTTGACCGCCACCGGTATCTCCATGCGGTCGCCGGCGTACACCCGCAGCAGGTCGCCCCCGATGGCCGAGCCGCCCAGGCCCGTGACCACCACGTTCCTGTAGTCCCTGCGCTCCGGCAGGGCGCACTGCATGCCCATCTGCCAGGCCTTAAGGCACTGCTCGGGCAGGTTGTAAAGGGCGCCAAACATGTCCAGGCTGTCGGCCCTCTGCAGGGCGTCCGGGTTGTTGAGGATTAATTCCTTCTCCTCCACGCAAATCCCTCCTTGGTCTGGGGACAAGTAAAAAAATGGTTGCCGCGTTTACCGGTTAGGTACTGGCCGGCCCTGCATTATTTTACGCCGGCCGGAGCACTAAAATACCGCCCGGTGGGCGTGTGCGGTTTTTTCGGATAAAGGCCCATGCCGTGGCACGGCACTAACAGTTTGATGAAAAGTCCGGTGCGCCCGTCCCGGGCGAAGCGATTTGCGGGAGCGCCGGTAACGGCACCCGACGAAGTGAGGTTGCGAAACCGGACGAGCGGACAGGACGTCCGCGAGAGGATGGCAGCGGCAAGAAGGGCTTTGTAATATAAGTTGCTTTAGTGGAGCCGCTGCGACGATACACGGGTTAATTTGTGTTGCTCATTGGTGAATTGAGGACGGTCCGGTTTCGCCCGAAACGAGTCGCGGTGCCGTCGGCGCGGGAGCCATGAGCGAGCCGGGACGAAGCACCGGGGATTTAAGCTCTTTTTCCGGATAAACCCCCATGCTTGACGAGGCCGACTTTACCCCTCCGCCAGCCGGGCGGCGGCCAGGGCAACCGCCCCCAGGGCGCCGGCGTCGCCGCCCAGGGCGGCCCGCACGATGCGCGTCCCGGCCAGGGAGGAGTGCAGGGCCCGGCGGCGCGCTTCCTCCAGCATAGCCTCCCACAGG
>CAJYBN010000285.1 GCA_913064925.1 uncultured Peptococcaceae bacterium | reverse complement strand
CCGCGCTCCCAAGGCCATGGAACGGCTTGAAAACGGGGTTGAGGATGCGATAGCCGTGATGAGCCTTCCGGAGCCTTACCGCCGTCGGCTCCGCAGCACGAACGTGCTTGAGCGCCTTAACCTCGAGATTCGCCGTCGCGAGCGAGTCATCCGTATCTTCCCAAACGGCCAGTCTGCCCTGCGCCTCCTCGGTGCTGTCCTGATGGAGCAGGACGAGGCTTGGTCTACCGGGCGCAAGTACTTCGACATGGCTCAGTATTGGGAATGGAAGGTGGAGAAGGAGCGTGAAACGGCTGCTAAAACTTCGAACGAGGAAAGCAACGTAGCCTAGAGACTCGATACCCTGCCAGAAGGGAATTTACATCACATTATGGACGTTGCCCAGCCGCACGACCATTTGACATTCGCAATATCAACTCTATTTAAAATTTTCAACCGTCTGTAACAAACCCAGCTTATTTCATAAGAACTTAAAACCTCAACAATTGGTATACCATGAACCCCAAGACTTTGTTGTGACAATATTTTAGTTTGTTATCTTGGGCTTGTCAATTAAAAATAATGTGACTAGGCTCTTTCGGTAACATTCCAGCAAATCCTGCGGGTCATTTAAAATAAGGCTCAGGCGTCCCAGGACGGCAACTCCTAGTCTATGCAGGCTTTTATTTTCTCCCTTCCCCAGGCAACCTTTTCCTTGACAAGCTGGCGAAAGCGCTCCCAAAATGACATAAAAAGCCCGCGCGGTCAGTTATGACGCGCAGGCTCACATGTTGATACAAATATCATTATGACATTTGTAAGTTTTGGAATTAATTCAATTCCGAAGTACTATTTACTGTAAAAGTCTTTATATAACTGGCGCAGGTCCCGTTTTAAGATCTTTCCGCTGGGGGTTTTGGGCAGCTGATCCATAAAGATCACTCCTTTGGGCACTTTGAACCCGGCCAGGTTTTCTTTGCACAAATTGATAATTTCCTCTTCCTTGATGGTTTGGCCGGCCTTGGGCACGATAATGGCCGTTACCCCTTCCACCCATTTTTTATGTGGCAAACCCACCACGGCTACCTCGGACACCCTGGGGTCCTTGTAAATTACTTCCTCCACTTCGCGGCTGGGTACGTTTTCCCCTCCTGTTTTAACCATGTCTTTTTTACGGTCCACTACAGTCACATAGTTATCTTCGTCCAGTACACCGATGTCCCCGCTGTGGAACCAGCCGTGGGCCAGGGTGGCCTCGGTTTTATCGGCATCTTTAAAATATAATAACATGGCATGGGGCCCGCGGCCGCAAATTTCACCGGGCACTCCCGGAGATAAGATGGGCTCGTGGTTGTCATCCTCGATCCGGGTTTCCATGTTGATGCCGCCCTGGCCCGCCGACCCTGCCTTGGAAATTTGAAACTCGGGTTTAAGAATGGTATGGTACGGGCTCAGTTCCGTTTGCCCGTAATAGTTGTAAAACCGCTTGCAACTGGGCATCCGCTGCTGCAGTTCCTTCAGCACCTCCACCGGCATAATGGACGCGCCGTAATACCCTTTGGTGATGGAGCTCAGATCGTGCCGGTCAAAATCAGGGTGCCGCAGCAAGCCGATCCAGACCGTAGGCGGGGCGAAAAACATGGTTACCCCGAATTTTTCAACATGTTCCATGATTTGCTTGGGGTCCGCCTGGAGCAGCAGTACATTGGTGGCTCCGATCATCAGGCAGGGGTTAAGAAAAACATCCCGCTGGGCACAGTGAAAAATGGGCAGGGCGTTCAGGTTGACGTCATCCGGAGTGTACTCCCCGTCGATGATACAGCCCGTATATTCGGCCAGGAGGGACTGGTTGGTCAGGATAACCCCCTTGGGCAATGTCTCCGTACCGCTGGTGTACGTCATCTGCACCGGATCCTCAATATGCAGTTCGACGTCGGGTTCTTCGGCCGGATATTCGCGATACCAGGCGTCAAAGCCTTTAAACCCGGCGGGAGCGGGTTCACCTTTCCCCTGGTTGGACCAGATAAATGTTTTTACCGAGGGCATGTCGTCCAGCACATCCCGGACCAGATCGTAGAGAGCGTCTTCCACGATAAAAATTTTGCTTTCCGAGTGATTGATGCAATAACTGATGTCCTTACCCCTGAGCAGGTAGTTGATCGCCAGGTAAATGCCGCCCGCCTTGGCCGTGCCCAGCCAGGATATCACGTGGTGTATCGTATTATGGGCCAGCACGGCCACCCGGTCGTACTTTTGTATGCCCAGGTCCAGCAGGGCGTTGGCGAATCGATTGCATTCCGCCTCAAGCTGTGAATAAGTGAGGGTGATATCGTTAAAAATCAAGGCCGGTTTATCCGGGTAGCGGTAAGCGCTCCGGCGCACCATATCGGCGATGACCCACCGGTTTACCTTGTTGTACCTGCTACGGATAAAATCAATATTTTCTTTGTTGATGACATTAAATCTTTCCTTGTCCTTCTCGCTGAGCGGCAAAACATTCATTATGGTACCCCCTTTATTTTATAGAAAATTGCCTCTGAAAACCTACGGCCTTGTGCCGTAGGATGAAAGAGG
>CAJYBN010000284.1 GCA_913064925.1 uncultured Peptococcaceae bacterium | reverse complement strand
TATTTTCACAAAAGTAGCGGTGTTATTATATAGAATTACAAACAACCACCCCTTTATAGACGGCAATAAAAGAGTTGCTTTTGTGGCAGCAGTCACTATCCTGGAACTAAATGGCTATAAGTTTAAAGCCGGGCAAGAAGAAATTGTACAATTCATGCTAAAAGTTGCCCAGGGAAAAAGCGACATTATTGAAATTGAACAATGGTTAAGAAATCACACCAAATAAAATATAGTGTTAGTCAAATAGGATTAAATTTGACTTTCTAAACACACCGCATCACAACCTTTGTATCACCACCTCCGCCCGCTCGGTTTTGCCGGGCCGGATGGTTTTGCTGGCCTTCAGCCGGGTAATTTGCCGGTCGTCCCGCCAGGCGATGCCGTTTAACCCGTCCTGGATGCTCTTGACGTAGTTGTCCAGGTCGCCCCCGGCTTCGGCCAGGTATATCCTCACCTGCAGGCTTACCGGCCCGTCGTAGGGATTTTTAAACACCTTTCTGGCCGTCCAGCCAACCGCGCTTTCGTACTCCCGGCATTTTTTCGGCGTATAGATATTTCCTTTTTTGCCCATCCTCGGCCGTTGCTTGGGCACCGGCCGGCCTGGGATTGTGAAGAATACCATTAAATCACCCCCGCATCCCTCATTTTTTTGAACATGAACTGGCATTGTCAAAGGTCATGGTAGGTAACGGTCCGGTTGGCGTAACCGGCATATTTGTTCACACCTCCCTGCGCCCGCCGGGGCGCTTTGGACTTGTCTTTCAGAAAGTTGGTCCTGGGGTCGCTTGCGGACTTGAACCTGTCCAGCCCGTGCAGCAGAAATTCGTCCAGCCGCCACCTGTGCGTCCAGTAATACTCGTCGCCGTGCAACACTGCCGCGTAGTTGTCGATGGCCTCCAGGATCTCGTCCACCGTGTAGCCTTCGGCCAGGCGGGCCCTAATGTGGCCCTTTTGCTTGTCGGACAGCTTTCTGTGGGTGATGATGCGCTGTGCGTTCCAGTGCCGGAAAATAGTATATAGGTCCTCTTCGTTTGGTTTAGTTTGGTTTGGTTTATCTAATGGTGAACGGTCCGGTCCCCGGGTCGGTGGACGGTTCGGGGGAATACTTCCCCCGGTGTCTTGGGCCGGTCCCCGGATTGGTGGAAAATTTCCCCCGGCACCCGCGGTCGGCTCCGGCTCCAGCGGAATGTTTCCACTGACGGGATCTTCCGCCACCCGCAGCGGCGGGCTGTTTCCCCCGGTATTTTCCTCCGGCCAACGGTACAGCGGGCTGCCCCTGCCGTATTCCTGCGGCTCCCGCGGCGGTGGGTTTATTCCCCCCATCCGGGCGCTGACGGACAGCATTTTGTACCGGCCGGCCGTTTTGCTCTGGTTCTTGTATTCGATCAGCTTCTTTTGGATCAGGATATTGCGGTGCTTGATGACGGTTTTTTTATCTACCCCGAGCCTGGCCTGCAGCGTCAGATTGGCCACCGCAAACCACTCCGGCCAATTACACTTGTTGTTTATGGCCATCAAATGGAACCATAAAGCCTGTGTGATTGCGTCCAGCGGGTTTGTTTCGAGCCAATCTACAAAGGCATTGATCTCGCGTAGATAATTCATGATGACACCTCAATTAACAAGCGTCCCGGCGATTATAAGTGAGGTGGATTTTGAAATGGTGCAGGAAAAAATGAACAAAAGGCAAAAGGGGCCCAGGCAGAGGAATGAAACACTTTATATTTTGACCAGCAAAATCAAGTGCGGCTTGTGTGGCGCCGCAATGGTTGGTAACTCGAGCCGGCGCAAAGCGGGGGCCGAACCCACCAGGTATTACGAATGCATTAACAAATTGCGTACCAGGGAATGCAAGAGCCGGAGGATGCCAAAGGAAGTTGTAGAAAACCAAGTGCTTGATGAAATCCAAAAAAAATTTCTATCGCCGGAGTATTTGCCAGAACTGGCCGAAAAAATCATGCAAATAATCAGCAACAAGGAAAAGATCAATATTGATGAACGAAGGCAGGTAGAATCGCAGATTAGTGTGGTGGAAAGGAAAATTGGCAACATAATCAAAGCCATAGAGGATGGTTCGGTTGATTTTGAACTTTTGGGTGACAGGCTAAAAAGCCTGAAAGCACGGCGGGAAGAATTGGAGTGCCAGCTGAGCCTTTTAACTTCACAATTACACGGGCTTACCAAGGAAATGGTATTGCATTATTTATCCGCCACCAAAAACGAGCTGATTAACCGCCAAAATCCCGTTGAATGCAAAAAAATAATGGACGTTTACGTCCATGAGATTAGAGTTTCTGATGATTTGGTTGACATTCTGTTTAAGATCCCGCTTGGTGCGGATAAGGATGGTGTCGGAGGCGGGACTTGAACCCGCACGGTTGCCCATACGCCCCTCAAACGTACGCGTCTGCCTATTCCGCCACTCCGACACGATATACTAATGCAAGTAACATTATATGATTACGGCCGTTGTTTGTCAAGGTATTCTCAGCTGGATTGCAGGGATTCGTCAAAGTCAGCGTTCAAAGATGGCTCATTTAAATGCTTAAAACGG
>CAJYBN010000283.1 GCA_913064925.1 uncultured Peptococcaceae bacterium | reverse complement strand
CCCGGAGGCGCTGCATGACCAGTTCCCCGATGTTCCTGCTGTGCACCTCGCGCTCCATGGTGCTTCTCAAGTCCCGCTCGATTTCGCCCGCCAGTTCTTCCAGCCGGGCGGTGGGCACCGGGCGCTTCTGGCAGGCCGTGATCAAACCGGCCAGCAGTTTCCGGCGGTCAAAAGTCTCCCGCCGCCCGTCCTTTTTCACCACCATCAGCGGGAGCTCGTCCACCCGCTCGTAAGTGGTAAAACGCTTGCCGCAATTGCTGCATTCCCTGCGCCGGCGTACCGAGTTGCCGTCTTCCGCCGGCCGGGAATCCAGTACCCTGCTGTCGAAGGTGCCGCAATAGGGACACCGCATAATAAAATCCACCGCCTTGCTTTAAACAATATATATTGTGTCTTACGTCAACATTTTATACTAAACTTTGTTTTTAACACAAAACCGGTAATGAGCGCCAAAAAAAATTACTGCTCTATTTAGCTTCTTCTTTCTCGATCACAGTTGGTTTTTTGCGCAAAATAAAAAAATAAACCCGGCTGCCAAAAGCCGGATCACCTTACCAGTTCTTTTCCTGTACACCACCGTGCAATTCCCTGCCCCGCGCGTTGTAAGACAGGTCGACTAAAATTACGTCCACGCCTATCTTCATTATCTTTTGCCAAGGAACCACGATTTCTTCCTCGCGGCCGAGAATCCCCATCAATCTCCCTCCGCCGTGGCCGGGCAGGATAATGGCATTGATCCGGCCTTCTTCCAGGTTGATGTCTATATCTTTTATGGGACCCAGGCGGCGACCGTCGGCAACGTTGATTACTTCCCGCGTGCGCAAGTCGGACACCTTCACCACGGTAAAGCACCCCCCATAGATATGTATATGAAGGGTACCGCTGCATCTGAACAAATAAAAAAAGCCCTCGCCGCAAATCACTTATGGAAGGCTTTCCTGCGCGTGATATAAATTATGCTGGTTGTAGGCGTACACCGCCTTGCCTTCACTGTCGCCTTCACCCGGCACTGCCCCGTGCACCGGCAGCGCCAGCAGCAGAACTAAAATAAAGCTGTAAGCGAAAATTTTTTTGCGCATCGGACGTCACCCCCGTGCAGCCGGAGATGTCAAATATTTTTGCGCAGGTGGTTTAACGCCGCCTTTTCCAGGCGGGACACCTGTGCCTGGGATATGCCTATTTCTTCGGCCACTTCCATTTGCGTTTTACCTTCGTAAAACCGCAGGGTCAGGATCAGCTTTTCCCGGTCGCTCAATTTGCGCAGGGCGTCCCTGATGGCTATACCTTCCAGCCAGTTGGCGTCCTGGTTTTTTTCGTCGCTGATCTGGTCCATGACAAATATGGGGTCGCCCCCGTCGTGATAAATGGGCTCGAAGAGGGAAATGGGTTCTTGGATGGCATCCAGGGCGAAAACAATCTCTTCCCGAGGCATGTTCATCTCGCCGGCTATTTCATTAATGGAAGGCTCGCGGGAGTTCTTGTTGACCAGCGAATCGCGCACCTGCAGCGCCTTGTAGGCCACGTCGCGCAGGGACCTGCTCACCCGGATGGGATTGTTGTCCCGTAAATAACGCCTTATTTCCCCAATAATCATGGGTACGGCATAAGTGGAAAACTTAACGTTGTGGGAAAGGTCGAAATTGTCGATGGCCTTCATCAGGCCTATGCAGCCCACCTGGAAGAGGTCGTCCACGTACTCGCCGCGGTTGATGAACCGCTGGATGACGCTCAACACCAGGCGCAGGTTGCCCTGTATCAGCCGGTCCCGGGCGGAAGAGTCGCCGTTATGCATTGCTTCAAATAATTCCTTCATCTGAGCGCTGGTTAGTACCGGAAGCTTGGATGTGTTTACGCCGCAAATCTCCACCTTGTTGACCAGCATCTACGACCGCCCACCTTCCCTGCATTTAATATAATTTCATTATTACCCCGGGCAAGGTGGATTATACATGGCCGCAAAACCGCGCCGGGCGTCACTCCATGCGGTTGATTTCCTTCTTCAGACGTTTGATGATTCTTTTTTCCAGCCGGGAAATATACGACTGGGAAATACCCAGCAAGTCGGCTACTTCTTTCTGCGTTTTTTCCTTACCGCTGTTCAACCCGAACCGCAGCTCCATGATTTTCCTTTCCCGCTTGTTGAGTTTTTGCAGGGCCAGGTACAGCAGCTTGCGGTCCACTTCCTCCTCGATGTACTTGTAAATAACGTCATTTTCGGTGCCCAGCACGTCGGAAAGAAGCAGCTCGTTGCCGTCCCAGTCGACGTTCAGCGGCTCGTCAAAGGACACTTCCGTTCTGGTTTTATTATTGCGCCGCAAGTACATTAATATTTCATTTTCTATGCAGCGGGACGCATACGTGGCCAGCTTAATTTTTTTCGCGGGATCGAAAGTGTTAACAGCCTTTATTAAACCTATGGTGCCGATGGAAACCAAATCCTCGATCCCCACGCCGGTGTTTTCGAACTTGCGGGCGATATATACCACCAGGCGCAAATTGCGCTCGATGAGCACGCTGCGCACCGCGCCGTCTCCTGCTTCCAGCCTGTTGATGAGGTAGGACTC
>CAJYBN010000282.1 GCA_913064925.1 uncultured Peptococcaceae bacterium | reverse complement strand
GCTGGGTTCAGAACGTCGTGAGACAGTTCGGTCCCTATCCGTCGCAGGCGCAGGAGACTTGAGAGGAGCTGTCCCTAGTACGAGAGGACCGGGATGGACGGATCTCTGGCGTACCAGTTATCGCGCCAGCGGTAGCGCTGGGTACCCATATCCGGACGGGATAAGCGCTGAAGGCATCTAAGCGCGAAGCCCCCCTCAAGATAAGGTCTCCCATGGCGTTAGGCCAGTAAGACCCCTGGTAGACTACCAGGTAGATAGGCCGGGCGTGTAAGCACAGCAATGTGTTGAGCGGACCGGTACTAATAGGTCGAGGACTTGACCTGGCCCGGCTCCTGGTTGACCCTGGCTGTGCAGTTTTGAAGGAACCATTTCCGGTGACCATAGCGGAGAGGATACACCCGTTCCCATCCCGAACACGGAAGTTAAGCTCTCCAGCGCCGATGGTACTTGGGTTTTTACCCTGGGAGAGTAGGTCGTTGCCGGAAATTAATTTTCACCAAAGCCCCCCGCTGCGAAGCGGGGGGCTTTGCTTTACAGATGCCATGGCAACTATTTTGTTGTATAATATTTGACAGGTTTAAGGCCGGTGATAGTATGATACCTGCGTATATAAACGATGAAACGGGGGGAGCGATTTGGTTGGCAGCCTGGCGAGAAAAATTGAGGATTGGTTGGGTAAACAATTGTCGGACAGGGGTGCCAGGGGTTTTGTCGTCGGTTTGAGCGGAGGCATAGATTCAGCAGTGACCGCTGCTTTGTGCAAGAACGTATGCCCGGAAGGTACGCTGGGCGTAATTATGCCCTGTTACAGCAACCCGCAGGATGCTGAACATGCTGAACTTTTAGCCAGGACAATGCAAATCGAATATAAAAAAATTGTTTTAGATGATGTGTTTTTATCCATGGTAAAATTGTTGACCGGTGAAGAATATGACCCCGGCAAACAAGATTTAGCGGTAGCCAACATTAAGCCGCGCCTGCGCATGACTACGCTGTACTTTTATGCTGCCAAGAGATGCAGCTTGGTGGTAGGTACAAGCAATCGCAGTGAGCTGACGGTGGGTTACTTTACCAAGTACGGCGACGGGGGAGCCGACATATTGCCCATCGCTAACCTGGTTAAAAAAGAGGTCAAGGAGCTGGCCAAGCACCTGGGCGTTCCCCAGCCCATTATTGAGAAACCTCCTTCCGCTGGACTGTGGATGGGGCAAAATGATGAAAAAGAAATGGGTGTCACATACGAGGAGCTGGATAACTATATTTTAACCGGGCAGGCTGATGAACGGGTAAAACGAATTGTGGATGAGTTGGCCAGGCGTAGTATGCACAAAAAACAATTGCCTGCCATGCCGCCCATTACATTTTAAGGTATCGGGGGAGGGTGCAATCCAGTGTCCGGACATTCTAAATGGTCTACCATCAAAAGGAAAAAGGCTCGGGTTGATGCCCAAAAAGGTAAGATTTTTACGAAGATGGCCAAGGAAATAATGGTTGCCGTGAAACAGGGTGGGAGCGACCCGGAAAAAAACATCAGGTTAAAAAATGCCATTGCCAGGGCCAAAGAAGCCAACTTGCCCAGTGAGAACATCCAGCGTGCTATTATGCGGGGAAGCGGCGAGCTGGGCGGCTCTGTTTACGAGGAACTCACTTACGAGGGTTATGGTCCGGGTGGGGCAGCGATCATGTTGGATATTATGACCGACAATCGCAACCGCACTGCCGGGGAAATAAGGCACTTGTTTGCCAAGTACGGCGGTAACCTCGGGGAAACGGGATGTGTTTCCTGGATGTTTAATACCAGGGGGCAGATTATCATTTACAAAGCGGACCTCAACATGAGCGAGGACCAGTTCTTGTTGACGGCGCTGGATGCCGGTGCATTGGATGTTAACGAGGAGGACGACTGCTACGAGGTTATTACCGAACCCGGCCAAATCAATCAGGTAAGAGATATTTTGGAGTTGGAGGGCATCAAGATAGGCAGCGCCGAGGTGGCTAAAATACCGCAAACCACTGTGGTTCTTACCGGAGAACAGGAAGAAAAAATGCTGAAGTTGATTGAAGCGCTGGAAGAACACGAGGATGTGCAAAATATATATGCCAACTTTGAAATTGTTGAGGATTGACGAGGTTGCTAATGCGGCAACCTTTGTTATTTTATACCGGCAAACTGGCAATACTGAAAGATAAAAACGCGTCGAGGTTTTATGGTATGATTAAAAAAATCCTGGCATGGGGCGCAGCGGCCGTGCTGGTGGTGACCGTAGCTGCCCTTGTTTTCACCTTGCTGAATACTGTCACTGGGCCGGCGCTGAAGCCGGTAACCGCTATTATGAAGATAATCGCGGATGATAAGGTGGAGCCCTTGATTACTCCCCACACAATGGTAAAAAAGGTGCACGCCTATACCGCCTGCGGTGACGTGGAGGTTTACTACCGCGGCCCCGCTCCCGATGAACTGGTGGGCCTGGACCGGGGCCGGTTGCAAATGATGTTCCCCCCGGAGGACGGCTGGGAAGTCACCGCGCAGGGCGACGAGGTGACCATTACCTGCAAAATCCGCGGGTTGTGCGGTA
>CAJYBN010000281.1 GCA_913064925.1 uncultured Peptococcaceae bacterium | reverse complement strand
CTTTTTGACGAGAAATACGGTGACCGGGTGCGGGTGGTGAAAATGGGAGATTTCAGCCTGGAACTCTGCGGCGGCACCCACGTAAAATCGACGTCCGAAGTGGGCCTGTTTAAAATTCTCAGCGAAAGCAGCGTGGGCTCCGGCTTGCGCCGCATCGAGGCGGTTACCGGTGAAGGGGCCATGGAATACATACAGGCCAAGGAGGAACAACTGCACTTGATTGCCGGCGCGGTGAAGGCAGCGCCGCACGAGGTGGTGCACCGGGTGCAGGCGCTGGTTCAGGAAGTGCGCGAGTTGGAAAAGGAAAACGAAACGCTGCGGGCGCGCCTGGCGCGCTACGAAGTGCAAAACCTGCTGGACAACGCCAGGGAGGTAAGTGGCGTCAAAGTGCTGGCAGCCCGTTCCGGCGCCTCCGACATGGACAGCTTAAGGGCCATGGTGGACCTGCTGCGGGATAAAATCGGTTCCGGCGTAATTGTGCTAGGCGCCACCTTAAACGGCAGGGTGAATATGGTGGCCGGGGTCAGCAAAGACCTGGTGGGTAAAGGGTTACACGCCGGGAAGCTGCTTAAGGAAGTGGCCCCGCTGATCGGCGGTGGGGGAGGGGGCCGGCCCGACATGGCCCAGGCCGGCGGGAAAAATCCTTCCGGCTTGGACGGCGCTCTGGAAAAGGTGTACGCGCTGGTGGCCGGCCAATTAAAAAGGTGAACTTTGGTGGGGACGTTCTTCTGCGAGAGGAATATCCCCACTTCTCTTTATGGAGATATGCGGTTATAATGGTTATAATAGTTAATATACCCTGCCGCAAACAGGCTCTCCTGAGGGAGGGGGAGGTACTTCCTATGTCCAGGGAAATAACCGAGCAAACTGTCATGTTCAAGGTGCAGGCTGAAGAAAATAAAGCCCGGGAAATTCTGCTCAAGGTTTACGAGGCCCTCAAGGAAAAAGGTTACAACCCCATAAACCAGCTGGTGGGCTACCTGTTATCCGGCGACCCCGCCTACATCACCAGCCATAACAACGCCAGAAGCCTCATCCGCCAGTTGGAACGGGATGAGCTGCTGGAAGAGCTGGTGAAGAGATACCTGGATTCCAGGTAAAGCGAGTTTGCCTTGCAGTATCGCCGATTGGGGAATACGGGCCTGGTAGTTTCCCGGCTCTGTTTCGGCACGCTTACCATCGGGCCGCTGCAGCAAAATTTCCCCCTGGCTGCTGGGGCGCAGTTGATCCGCGCGACGCTGGAAATGGGCGTTAACTTTATCGACACCGCAGAAATGTACGGCTGTTACCCTTTTATCAAGGAGGCCCTGCGCGGGTACGCGGGAGAGGTGATAATCGCTTCCAAGTCATACGCCCACACCCGGGAGCAGATGGAAAAAAGCGTGCTGGACTGCCTGCATCAACTGGGCCGTGACTACGTGGACATTTTTTTACTGCACGAACAGGAATCCATCTTCACCATCAAGGGGCACTGGGAGGCGGTCGAATACCTGGTGCAGGCCCGGGAAAAGGGTCTGGTGAAAGCCATCGGTATTTCCACCCACTGCGTGGCCGGCGTGCGGGCGGCCGCATCCATCCCGGAATTTGACGTCATTCACCCCATCATCAACATGGCGGGCATCGGCATACAGGACGGGACGCCGGAAGAGATGAAAGACGCCATTTCTTTTGCCGTTACCATGGGCAAAGGCGTTTACGGTATGAAATGCCTGGGCGGGGGGCACCTCATACCGGAGGCGGACAAGGCCCTGGATTTTGTTTTATCGATACCCGGCTTGGCCGCCGTAGCTGTGGGGATGCAGTCCTACGCGGAAGTGGCCTACAATGCCAGCAAGTTTGCCGGCCGCGAGCCGGACCCAAGCTGGAAGAGAAAACTGGCCGGCAGGCCGAGGCGCCTGCACGTGGAAGAATGGTGCCGCGGGTGCGGGCGCTGTGCGGAAAGATGTACCGCCGGGGCGCTTTCCATCGTTGACGGAAAGGCACGGGTTGACCAGCGCCTTTGCCGCCTGTGCGGTTATTGCGCGCCGGCCTGCCCGGAATTTTGCCTGAAGGTCATATGACGGGTGCAGTAAAAAGGAAGGATTAAATAATGCGTATCATGGGGCTGGATCTGGGTGAAAAATATATCGGGGTGGCCGTTAGCGACCAGCTGGGCTGGACGGCACAGGGCGTGACCACGATAAAACGTGAAGGGGAAATTGAGCGGGACTTGGATAAAATACAGGCCATTACAAAACAATATGGCGTAGAGAAAATTATTGTTGGCCTTCCGCGCAACATGGACGGCAGTGCCGGCATTCAGGCGCAAAAGGCCGTGGATTTTGCGGCTTGCGCGGCACGGCGCTTAAAAATATCGGTGGAAACATGGGATGAGCGGTTGAGCACTGCAGCTGCCGAGCGCCTGTTGATAAATGCCGACATGCGGCGGGCCAAGCGCCGCCGGGTTATCGATAAAATGGCCGCCTCCATCATCCTGCAAAATTACCTGGATGCCATGCAAAAACGGCGTTAAATGTCCCTGTAAGAGCCAATTGCGCAGTCCGCAAGCAAGCACAAATAGCCCGTTTCAGGGTAGCGGA
>CAJYBN010000280.1 GCA_913064925.1 uncultured Peptococcaceae bacterium | reverse complement strand
CTTCTTTTTGCTGTGAGCCATATGGCGGTAAGGAAACCATAATCGGCACCATTACCGAAGAAGACGTCAAAGTTACCGCTATGCACCCGGAGCAGCGCTGCACCGTTGCTTCTGTGGCCGGCCACGCCATGTACGAGCGGTCCAACCCGTATTACGAGTACGTAGCGGGCGGCATGCTGGATATGAGCAATTGCAAGTACGAGCAGTATGACGAAAAAACCTGCCGCATTACAGGTCCCAAGTTTATCCCTGCCGATGAAATAAGGGTAAAGATAGAGGGCTCCGGCAAAGTGGGCGAAAGGTATATCGGTATTGCCGGCATTCGCGATCCCTATACCATTGCCAATATCGACAAAGTTATAGCCTGGGCCAGGGAGCAGGCCGTGGAAAGGTTCGGCGATACGGGCTATGAACTGCACTACCGGGTGTTTGGCAGAAACGGCGTCATGGGCGACCTGGAGCCGGTCAAGGAAATTCGCTCGCACGAGCTGTGCGTCATAGTGGAAGGCATTGCCCCAACCAAGGAAATGGCTCACGAGGTGTGCATGACCGGAACAAGGCAGATGTTTTACGCCCGGTTGCCGGAAGTTAAGGGAACCGCCGGCGGGGTAGCCTTTGTGGTGGATGAGGTATTACCTGCCAGCCCGGCCTATATCTGGACCATGAACCATACCGTGCCGGTAGACGACCCGATGGAATTGTTTGAAACGCATATAATCGAAGTTAAGTAACCGGGGGGAGGAAAATGAAAACTGTAAAACTGGCCGAGTTAGCCAAAACCATCAGAAGTAAAAACGCCGGAACAGATAAAATAACCTTTGATATAATTTTCCGGGAAAAGGAAAAATACGAATTGGTTAAAAACAGCAAGGTATTAACTAAGGAGACCATCTGCAAGCTGTACGGTATCAGTGAAGACAGGATCTCTGATTTCGTGGAATTTGACCCGGCTTATGCCATCAAGTTCACCATTTACAGGGATAGACCCAGCGGCAGTCCCGGTGAAGGCGATGTTTTTGGCTGCCAGCAGTACCCTCCGCTTTTGGATCTTGAAATACCAGTGCAAGAATAAAATTAAATAAAAATTAGTACGTCGCCCCGGCCAATTCTTAAGTGCCGGGGTGATTTTTTAAAAAAATTTCCAATAGAAGAGATCATGAAATATTTTGCATCATAAAGAGAGATAATAACATGTAATGTCAGGTAGGCCATTGCAAATAATAAGGAAGGCGAATAGTTAACCACTTATCCTTAACCGGGAGGGGTTGGCTTTTTATTTTATGAAAGTGATATAGTGATATAATTTATTAAAAACAGATTTTTAGCTTATTTGTTAGGATTGCTGGTTAAACCGGGAGGTTGAGCCTGAGTGAATAATGGCAGGTTAAAGGACGTGGGGCTGGCTCTGGGCGGCGGGGCGGCGCTGGGAGCGGCGCACATCGGCGTACTGCGCTATTTGGCCGAGCGGGATTTCAAGGTGACGCACATTGCGGGGACCAGTGTGGGAGCCCTGGTTGGCGGTGCCTACGCTTGCGGCGTGCCCATTACCGAATTGACCAAGTTTGCCCGCCGGGCCAGGTGGACAAAACTTACCCGCCTGTCCATTCCCAGAATGAGCTTGTTTGCCAACGACCGGCTGAGAGATTTTATTTACCGCCTGGTAGGCGGTAGGTATATCCACGAAACCGAGATACCCTTTGCCGCCGTGGCCTGCAGCCTGGAAACCGGCAGGCAGGTTGTTCTGCAGGAAGGACCTCTGGCGGAAGCCATTTTGGCCAGTTGTGCCATTCCCGGTATTTTCGAGCCGGTGGAGATAAACGGGGAGTTATTGTGCGATGGTGGCGTGGTCAACCAAGTGCCCGACGGCATTGTTTGGGAAATGGGTGCCAGGCAGGTTATCGCCGTGGACTTAATTTCCAACGTTATGAGCAATCAGCGGCCGGAAAACATTTTCGGTGTCTTTTATAAAGCGCTGAATATTTTAACCAAACGCACCATGACTTTTCATCCGGACACCATTGTCATTTCCCCGCCCACTACCGGTTTTTCCACCGTTGATTTAAATAATTACCGTGCTTTGATCCGCATTGGGTACCGGGCGGCCAAGGATACCCTGGAAAAAATATGGCTCTAAAAGCAAATCTCTAAAAGCAAATATAAATTATAATTATGTTCTCAGTTTATTTTATATCGGTTACTTAGTCGATAACCTGACTTTTTGTTCTTTTTTCACTACTTTTTATTTCTGGCGTTAAAAAGTGTCACACATAAACGCGTTTTTTGGGGGCATTATAAATAATGAAAAAGCTAAAACAATTAATTAACAAAAGGAGGTTTTTTACAAGTGGCACAAGGTCAAAGAACCAACCGCAAGCTGATCCCCCAAGCTGCCAGCGCAATGGAACAATTTAAGTATGAAACTGCTGCCGAGTTGGGAATTCAGAACTATCAAGGTTACCTCGGCGATCTGCCTTCCCGGGTGAACGGGGCGGTAGGCGGCAACATGGTTAAGAAAATGATTGCCGCCTACGAGCAAAGCTTGGCTCAGGGGCAACAACCCCCCACCCCGCAGGTAACCA
>CAJYBN010000279.1 GCA_913064925.1 uncultured Peptococcaceae bacterium | reverse complement strand
CATGACGCAGCAGCAGCAGCGCCGCCCAGCGGCCCCGTCCGAATCTACTCGTCACGCGCCTTGCCAATCCCTTGGTTAAGGTAACTTTCAGCCAGCTTGGCGTAAGCCTTGGCGCTTTGTTCAACCCAGACCAGCGAGTTGCCCGAAAGTTCCTTCTTGGGCTTGGCAGGAACGCCGGCCGCCAGGTGGCGCGGGGGAATTTGCGTGCCGTCGGTAACCACGCTGCCCGCGGCCACGATAGCCTGCTCGCCCACCACTGCGTTATCCAGGACTACCGCGTTCATGCCGATAACACTGCCTTTTTTCAGCGTACAGTTGTGCAGTACGGCGCCGTGCGCCACCGTAACGTCCTCCTCAATGACGGATTTGCCGCCGGGCAGCACGTGTATCACCGCGTTGTCCTGAACGCTGCTGCGGGCTCCCACCACGATGCTGCCAAAATCGGCCCGTAACCGGGCACCGGGCCAAATGCTGGCCCCTTCTTCCACCGTCACGTCTCCGATCAGGGTGGCATCCGGCGCCACAAAGGCTTTTTCCGAAACTTTTGGTTTCTTGCCGTTATACTCGATCAGCATATTCATCCCCCTCTAAACAAAATTTTGTCCCCAAAACAAAGACAACACCGGCCGCATGGATTATAATATACCATTATAACCCATGCCCGCGGCATAAACCACTGCAAATGTGCTGCCAGCTACGGCAGCATGCCCGGAGTTAACTATTTGAACAAGCCTGGCCGGCAGCGGCACCCCGTCCACAGCCGGGCAAAATTTTTGCGTGCACTGTACTGACCTTTTTCACCGTCCCATTCACCGCCATTCCCTCCGTCA
This sequence comes from uncultured Peptococcaceae bacterium, assembly GCA_913064925.1. Taxonomy (GTDB): domain Bacteria; phylum Bacillota; class Desulfotomaculia; order Desulfotomaculales; family Desulfallaceae; genus CAJYBN01. Next base: position 1,802 of record CAJYBN010000279.1, on the reverse strand, counting down.
GGCTGCTGGCCGGGGAATACTGGCTGGCCGAGAAGCAGCGTGTGGTAGGTGTATTGGCTTGAGTAAAACCCAAAATCAAATTTACGGAGGATGATGCACATGGCAAGATTACCGTTACTACCTCTGGAGGAAATGCCGGAAAAAACCCGCAATATGATAACGGGAGGCAAGTCCAAGCTTAAAGGATTGAACATCAACAAGATGATGGCCCACGCGGAAAACAGCGTGCGTCACTTTATGCGCCTGGGCAATTCCCTGCTTACCCAGGCCAAGCTGGATGCCCGGCTGCGGGAGCTGGCCATTTTGCGCATAGCCACCCTGTGCCGCTCGCGCTACGAGTGGTACCAGCACGAAATCCTGGCCCGGGAAGTGGGAGTGCCTGAAGAGCAAATCGAAGCAGTGAAACAGGGGCCCGATAGCCCAGTATTCAACGACCTGGAACGGGCGGTGCTCAGGTATACGGACGAAGTGACTTTAAACGTCAAGTCCAGCGATGAAGTGTTCAACGAGCTGGCGAAAAGCCTGGACAACCGGGAACTGGTGGAACTGACCTTGACCATCGGATTTTATAACCTGGTGGCCCGTTTCCTGGAGAACACTGAAGTGGAAATAGAGAATCAATAGCGCGTTGCAGCGGGGCCGGCTGCAGCAAGCCCCGAATTGCTGACAAAGTGCTTCCGTTCCTTCGCTTACTCCAAACTCCGCGCCGGACAACTCCAAGGCCCGCTCCGGGCGAAACCGGGCCGCCGCGGGCACACGTCTTCTCGGTTTGGGCTGGCGCGCGCCTTGCGCGCGCCTCCCGGTTTCGCTCCCTCGCTCTCCGCTCTTTATTTTCCGGAACTTTCCTCCGCCAGGAGACGGCGCAATACTTTACCGGTACCTGATGCCGGCAGGCTGTCCCTGAATTCCACTTGACGCGGGTACTTGTACGCCGCCATGTGCTCCTTGGACCAGCTGATAATTTCTTCCGGGGTAATTTTGTTGCGGTACTCGGGCTTCAAAACAATAAACGCTTTCACGCTTTCCCCGCGCACAGGATCGGGAACGCCGATAACTGCCGCCTGCGCTACGGCGGGATGTTTTAGTAGCAGCGCTTCAACGTCTTCCGGGAAAACGCTGTACCCCGAACACTTGATCATTTCCTTCAGGCGCCCGCTGAAATACAGGTAGCCATCCTCGTCGATCATACCTATGTCGCCGGTAAACACCCAGCCATCCCGCAAAGTCTTGCGGGTCCCTTCGGGATTGTTCCAGTAACCTTTGAATACGCCGGGATTCTTAACAACTATTTCGCCCTGCTGACCCGGCCCCAATTCTTCTCCGGTTTCCGGGTCGACGATGCGCACGTCGGTGTCAAACGTGGGAATGCCGCAGCTGCCATAACGTATTTTGTCCCGCGGCATAAACGTATCACAGGTGTGGGTTTCGCTCAACCCGTAAGCAGCTTCGTATAGCAGGCAACCGTTGGTAAGCTTTTGCCAGGCTTGGGCTATATCCGCATTTAAAGCAACGCCGAAGCTGGTAGTAAGGTTAGTATGCAGAGAAGTAAGGTCCCTTTTCTCGATGCCGGGGTAATTTAAAATGGCCAGGTTCATGGGCACAATGCTGTACCAGTTGTTGCACTGGTATTTTTCTATGGCCGTAATGACCGCTTCTGGGTCGTAACGGGTCAGCAGTACGCTGGTATTGCCTCCATAAACCGGTATGTTGACACCCATGACCATTCCGGCAATGTGAAAAAGGGGGTTGGTTACCAGGCATACATCTTCCGGTTTCATTGCATTGCCCTGGTAACTGGCTGC
>CAJYBN010000278.1 GCA_913064925.1 uncultured Peptococcaceae bacterium | reverse complement strand
TGACCGGATCCGTCGCCGCCATCAGTGCCCCGAAAACCAGCGCCGTTTGCACGGGCAGGTCCAGCACGAAGTGGACCAGCCCGCCGGTGACCAGGTAAGCCAGAAAGGTACCCAGAAAAGCCAGCGTCACAATGGGCCCGCTGTTTTCCCGTAATTCGCGGGCAGTAAGTTTCAGGGACGCCTCTCCCAGCAGCGCGGGTAGGAATATGGCTATGATCGCCGTGCGAAATACTTCGTCCGAAGCAAAGAAGTTTTTCAGCTCTTCGAGAATTTCCCAGATGGGGATGACCCCAATGATAGCGCCGATAATTACCAGCGCTATGGGATAGGGCTTGTTGAACTTTTTGGCCAGGGCGGTGACCCCGACGGACAGGGCCAGCAAGACGAGGACCATTTCAATATTGTGGATGATCATGTGTCGGCGCGCGCTCCTTTGGAAACCATTGCAATGTCGAACCGGCGTCTTATACATTATACCTTATAAACCACGGCCCGTATCCCCCCTGCCGCGATAATTTTATCTGCCGGCTTAAGTAAAAATTGTTGGTAGTTTTCTGATTAGTTGAACTTCTTGTATTTTGTATACACAGTACTTGTAATGACAAAAACGCCGCTTTATAATAAAACAAAATAATAAAACAAAAAACTGGGAGTGATTATCGTGCAACCCAGAGTTGTCAAGGCGCCTTGTGAAACCTGCGCCTACAAAAACAGCGTAAACTGCTATAATGTCAAAGCGCTGCTGAAAACAGTATGCGCTATGGAAATGGAGCTTTATAATCACGGCGTGGAAAACCTGGTAGAGAAATTTGTATTACCCTGCAAAAATTACGTGCCTGAGAGCAAACTCCTGCAGCAAAAATACAGAAAAGTTGTTTAACCTGTTTTCCTGCTCGTTTTTTTAAGGAACCTTCCGGCTGCACCGGGGAAAAGAAAAGGCAGTTACCCGCAAGCCCGGCAACTGCCTTGTAAAAGTTCGCCGGAATCAAGCCCTGCCCTTTTCCCTGGCAATGCGTAAAAACTGTTCCTGTTTGGTAGCCGGGGGCACGTGCAGCGCCGACCGGCGGGACATGGTCAGCGCCCCGGTGGGGCAAGCCGCGGCACAAACGCCGCAGCCGATGCACTTCTCCTTGTCCACGACGGGGCGTTCCGTCCCGTCGCCCCCGTCCTCCATGGCTATGGCTTTGATATGGCAGCTTTCGGCGCAGGTTCCGCACCCGGCGCACTCTGCGGCGTCCGGTTCCGGCAGGAAATTGCTGGGGTGCACGGCGGCCACCCCCCCTTCGTTGATGGCCCGCAGCACGCCGCAGCAGCAGCCGCAGCAGTGGCAAATATAAGCCGGGTTTTTCAGCACGTTGTCCCCCAAGTGCACCAGGCCCAGCTTTTCCGTTTTATCCAACACCCGCAGCAGATCGTCCACCGTGGCCGGCTTGGCCATGCCCCGGTGCACCAGCCAGCGGGCCGCGTTCCCCAGCGAGGTGCATACCTCTTCCACGGGGGCGTCGCAGGCCTTGCCCAGGTGGGTGGCCTTGTGCCGGCACGAGCACATCCCCAGCGCGCCGCCGCCGGACTGGCGGATAATGGTGGATGCCTTTTCGTAGTCCAGCACTTCAGTTTCCACAGCGACGGGGATGAGGTTCTCGTAAACCAGGGCTTTAAACATCTTGGTATCGCTCCCAAAAATCTCCTCCTGTACACCGTCGCTTTGGAAATACCTTTCAAACAGCTCCGCCAGCTCCTTCATGTTGATGTCTTCCCTGACCCGCATGAAGGTGTATTCAAAAAACCCGACCACCATGGGCGCCAGCATGTAATAAGTGCCGTCACGGCGGGGCAAATCCAGTACCAGGCCCTTGTTGGCCATGTCGTCCAGCATTTTTCTCAGTTCGTCCTGCTTGTACCCGGTTGCGTCGGCTATTTTATCCAGGGGCATGGGCAGCAAGGGAAACTTGCTGCCCACCTCGGCCTCGCTCACGGTGTAAAGGCGGTGCAAAATTTCCATTAAGATGTCGTTTACCGGCGCACCCACCGGGTTCTTGTTCAGGCGCTCAGCCAAAGCGCGGTAAACTTCCTCCTTGGCGTTAATGATATGACCCATTTTCTCCCCCCTAATCAACTGACTCGGCAAGCCTGTCCAGCACTTGCTCGAAAGTGGCGAAATCTTTTTCCGCAAATTGCTTTCTGATTTCCCGGTCCAGGTTTTCCGCCAGGTGCATCATTTCCCGCCCGTACTTTCTGGACTTATCCGTCAAGAACACCAGCAGCGAACGGCGGTCTTCCGGGTCGTCCCTTCTTTCCACAAACCCCCCCTTTTCCATCCGGTCCAGTATGCCCGTAAGGGTAGAACCGTCGATGTTCAGTCTCCCGGCCAGCTCCTTGAACTTCAATCCTTCCTCTTCCCACAAGGCGCTAAGCACATAAAACTGGACCGGTGTTATGCCGTAAGAAGACAGGTTGTTTTCGTAATAGCGCTGTATTTTGCGCATGACCTTGCCCAACTTGTAGCAGATGTACCTGTTGGGACCGCCGGTGCTATCCTTGTTATGCAAATTACATCCATCCCTTATATATTTGTATAAAAATTATTTGTGTACCAATAATATCAGCCGTAACCGGCCGTGTCAAGATCGGAAGAGCACACGT
>CAJYBN010000277.1 GCA_913064925.1 uncultured Peptococcaceae bacterium | reverse complement strand
GGAAGCAGCTAAAGCCTGGAACGCCGCCTGTAACATCCACCGCACAATATACGGCAGGTATGGTTACTGGCTGAACGAAGGTGCAATTAAAGCGCTGCTCAAAGGCAAATACGGCCTTCACTCCCAATCGGTGCAAGCTGTGGTGGAAACCTACTTCGAGTGCTGCGAACGTACCAGGGAGTTGCACCGGCAGGGTTACGCTGAATGGAAGTATCCCTACCGCCGGAAAAGATTTTTCACGGTTACCTGGAAGGAACCTGCCATTACCCATAAAGGCCGTATGATGAGACTTTCCAACGGCTGGGGCAGAGAGCCGCTGACTGTAAGGCTCCCGGAAAGGCTTTCCAACGCAACCATCCTTCAGGCACAGCTCGTCTGGCACCGGGACGAGTACTGGCTGCACGTAACGGTGGAGAAACCGGCCCTGTTAAAAGTTCAGGGCGACGTTCGTGCGGCCATCGACCCGGGCGAAGTGCATGCCCTGACCATTACCGACGGCGATGATGCTTTAGTGATCAGCGGCAGGCTGCTCCGTTCGCTCAACCGCTTGAGAAACAAGGTGCTGCGCAAACTGCAACGGGCCATCTCCAAAACATCGAGCGGTTCCAGGAAACGCAGGAAACTCCTGGCTAAAAAATACAGGTTCCTCAACTGGATCGAGCGGCGGGTAAAACATATCCTGCACAGCATTTCCGCCCAGGCTGTCCGCTGGTGCCTGGAAAGGAATGTCAAGGTGGTCTACATCGGCAACCCGGAAGGCGTGCGCGAAAAAGACTGCGGTAGACACCACAACCAGCGCATGGGCCAGTGGGCCTTCGGCAAGTTGCGCGATTTGCTGGAATACAAGCTCAAGCGTCACGGCATAGAGTTGGTAGCGGTGGATGAGCGCGGCACCTCCGGTACCTGCCCGGTATGCGGGGAGTACACCAGACAAACCGGACGCGTGTTCCGGTGCGGCAATGCTTCCTGCGGGTTCACCGGGATTCACCGGGATGTGGTGGGAGCCAGCGGCATCCTGGACAAAGCTTTGCACGGGAGTTTCACCAGGGGCCGCAGGCTGCCCGGGAAAGTGGAATACCTGCGACCGCAGGTATTGGCGCCGAAAAGAGCCGCTTAAAACGTATCTACGATGAGTAGTAGACGCCTATGGACCGGGCCTTCCCGGCAAATGCCGGGATGTAGCTCACGAGGAAAGCGTAAGACCTGCGCTTTAGCAGGCAGCATTCCGATGACATGAGAAACCTTCGGGACGAAGCCCACGGGCTTGTCCCGGGGGAGGTTCACTCTGCTTAAATTATTAATGTTCCCCCGTTTCATGTTAACTTTAAAATATTTTTAATCTCCTGTTTCAATTTTGGCAGGTCATCTTGGCATGTACCCCACACTTGAAAAAGGTCAACTCCAAAATAATCGTGTACGAGAACATCCCTCATTCCAGCCATATCTCTCCAAGGGATCTTCTTATTGCTTTCTTTTGTTTCAGTTGATACCTTTTTAGCTGCTTCACCTATTATAAGAAGGCGTCTAATAACAGCGTCCTGGGTTTTCATGGAACCCAAAAAATTATCAAAAGTAAATCCATCAATATAATCTTCTATGGCTTCTATACTTTCATAGATGTGCTTAAGGTATATATTATCGCTTTTATTATAATTCTTGGTCATAATATATACCTCATATCTTTAAGAATAATATCCCTCAAATAAGGAGATATAGCTTTTTCCGTCACCACATCTACTTTTTTTCGAAACAACTGTTGGAGCTCGTTTTTTAACCGGGCATGAGTAAAAAGTGTGTTTTTTGCATTTGGCGAATAATATATAAGCAAATCCAGGTCGCTGTGTTCATTATAGTCTCCGCGTGCATACGATCCAAATACCGCGGCCCTCTCAACTCCATAACGTCTAAGGATAGGTTGCGCTTTGCTTCTAATATCTTCCAAGTTCATAATGTAACCCCCTCTTATATAGAGAATTATACCCCATAAATAATTTAATTGCCAGTATTTAGTATTACCAGGAACGTGCTAGGAATGCTAAATATTCTTAAGTAATGACGCAAAAAAGCGCGGGAGCATGCCCGCGCTTTTTTAACGTTAATATTACAATTGCCCGCTATTTGTCGAGCCCCAGCGCCTTGCGCTTGGCGGCGATGTGCTTGATGGCCAGCTGCGCGGCAGCTACGGGGTCTTCCTCCACGGCGAAGGTGGCGCCCACCACCTGCCCGGCACCGGCGGTGAGCAGCTCGGCCACGTTCTTGCTGCCCAGCACCGGGGGCACCGTGCCCAGGATGGTGAAAATGCCCGAACCCACCACGTAGGCGCCGATGGAAACGGCCTTCTCCGACATCCACTCGGGGGCCGCGCCGGCCAGCGGCAGGTCGGCGATGTCCACCCCCAGGGCGTTGGCCATGGCCGCCGCCACGGTCATGATGCGGCTGATGTCCACGCAGGAGCCCATGTGCAGCACGGGCGGGATGCCCAGGGCGCGGCACACCCCGGCCAGGCCCTCTCCGGCTTCCTGCGCCGCTTCGGGCAGCAGCAGGCCGGCCTTGGCGCAGGCGATGGCGGCGCAGCCGGTGCCCACCACCAGCACGTCGTTCTTGATCAGCTCGCGGACGAAGGCCAGGTGGCTGTAATCCTGCTTGTACTTGGGGTTATTGCAGCCCACCACGGCAACG
>CAJYBN010000276.1 GCA_913064925.1 uncultured Peptococcaceae bacterium | reverse complement strand
CCCGCCAGTTTATTTGGCGGCGGGTAGGCAGGCGCCGCCCGCTGTGTTAAAATATCCTTGTTGTACAGAGAACCGCTCGTTATCCTTTATATCCTTTTTTCAAAGAACGCTTGCCATTTTTATATTCTTCTTGTGAAAAGAGTCGCTTGTTCCCGGGCCCGGCGACGCCGGGACGAGCGCGGTACCGGGAGGGAGCGCAGGTGCCCGTTTATCGCCTGCTTTACGCCGATGAAAGCGGCAACATGTATGATCATCCCCTGGGTGCGGTGGGCCGCACCGGGGATCGCCTGGTGGAGCTGCTGGACGAAGACGTCACGGAGCTGCCGGCTGGCGCTTCCCTGGTTTTGCTGCCCGATAGCCATCCCGTGGGGCTGGGCAAGGACGGCGGTTTCCGCCTGCTGGAGCGGGCGCCCGGCGGGCGCGGGCCAGCCCGGGCCGTGGGCGCCCTGCTGCCCCAGGGATATACCCGCACCTTGCTGCCCGGCTATCGCCGGCGGGCGCGGGTGCCGCTGCCCCTGCTGGGATATACGGCGGTGGCCTGGCGGGCCGGGAAGGTTTACGTGGCCGCCAGGCGTACCGACGATCCGGGTCGCTGGGACCCCAGGCACTACAGCACGGAAGAGCTGCCCGGGCTGGTAGAGGAGCGGCTGGCCGCGGCGCCGCGCAACCGGGTGCTGGAGCACCTGGCCCGCTGTGCCCTTGAATATAGTTGTTACACCGCCCAGAATATATTTTACACCCGCTGGGAAGGCGGCCTACCCCTATCGCCCGCCTGCAATGCCCGCTGCCTGGGCTGCATTTCCCTGCAGCCCGCCGAGTGCTGTCCCGCTCCCCAGTCCCGGCTGGAATTCAGCCCCACCCGGGACGAGGCGGTGGAAGTGGCTCTGCACCATTTGCAGCATGCTCCGGAAGCCATCATCAGCTTCGGCCAGGGCTGCGAGGGTGAGCCTACCATGGCGGCGGGCAGAGTGGCGGCGGTGATCGGCGAAGTGCGCCGCCGCACGGGGCGCGGAACCTTGAACATGAACAGCAACGCCGGGTGCACCCGTGGGGTGGAACAAATCTGCGACGCCGGGTTGGACTCCATGCGGGTTAGCCTGATCAGCGCCCGGGAGGAAGTTTATAACGCATACCACCGGCCGCAGGGGTTTGGCCTGGACGATGTAGCCTGTTCCATCCGGGCCGCCCGCTCGCGGGGAGTGTTCGTTTCCCTGAACCTGCTGGTGCTGCCGGGACTGAACGACCGCGCGGAGGAAACGGCGGCGCTGTTGCGTTTTATCCAGGAAAACGGCGTCAACCAGGTGCAGCTGCGCAACTTAAACATTGACCCGGACTACTTCTGGCGGCATGTGCCGGCCTGCGGTGGAGAGATATCCGGAATACCGTACCTAATAGAAACGTTGCGGAATATTTCCGGTCTCGAAGTGGGCAATTTTTCGAGGCCGGTGCCCGGCACTCCAAAATTTCGACAAGGATAATTGCAAGAAGGGGGCGGGTTTCTTGGGAATGGCAAATTAAACCTACTCACCGGCGTACACGTCACCTCCGGCAACGTTCATGATTTAATACTGATTCAAGGGGGGAAATGAAAATTACCTCAAAAACTACAAACGATTTTTTTTTAAAGGACAATTTTGAACTCGCATGATCTATAAACATTTTCGTGCGTCAGCACTGGTCTTTGACGATTATTCTTGCTTGAAAAACGTGATCATGCTATAATTGATAAGTGTCTGAATAGCGGAAAATGCGGTTTAACCGGCTGTTTTGCCACTTATAATATAAAAAGAGGTGAACCCCATGAAGGATAAAATTCATCCCAAATACGGCCCGGCAAAGGTGACTTGCGTCTGCGGTGAAACCTTTATTACCGGCTCCACCAAGAAGGAGCTGAAAGTAGAGATTTGTTCCAAGTGCCACCCGTTTTATACCGGTTCCCAGCGGACCGTGGAAACAGGCGGACGGGCGGAAAAATTCCGCAAAAAGTACGGCTTGAAATAGTGAGTCAACGGCAGGGCGGGTGCTCTGCTTTATTTTATCTGACTGGGAAATGGTGAAAGACTATGCGCCTTGAATTTAATTACGGCGGCCAGGCCGTCATAGAGGGGGTCATGATGCGCGGCCCGGACAGCCGCGCCGTGGCAGTGCGCCGGCCGGATAGCACTATTGTCATCGACCATAAGCCGGTGTCTTCCATAACTTCCCGCATCCGCCCGCTGAAGTGGCCCCTGGTGCGGGGAGTGGTGGTTCTCTTTGAATCACTGGTCATGGGCTTGCAGGCCCTGTCTTTTTCCGCCAGCCAGGCGCTGGAGGAAGAAGAAGAGGAACTGACCGCTCGCGACATCTTTATCACTATGGCGCTGGCCTTTGTGTTGGCCATTGTCCTCTTCGTGGTTATACCCACCGGGATAACGCACATGCTGACACCCTGGGTACACGGCAGCGTGCTGCAGAACCTGGTGGAAGGGTTTATCCGCATGGGCGTTTTTTTGGCCTACGTGGCAGCCATTGCCCAGCTCAAGGATATCAAGCGGGTTTTCCGCTACCACGGTGCCGAGCACAAGGTCATCAACGCCTACGAGGCCGGCGAACCCCTCACGGTGGGCCGGGTGCAGCTTTATTCCACCTACCACCCGCGCTGCGGTACCAGCTTCATCTTGATTGTGCTGGTGGTCAGCATATTTATTTTCGCCCT
>CAJYBN010000275.1 GCA_913064925.1 uncultured Peptococcaceae bacterium | reverse complement strand
CCTACCGGGTACGCCGGGGTGAAAACCTGAGCCTGATTGCCTGCCGGTTCGGCATTGACCAGGAAAAACTAGCTCAAATCAACAACCTGCGCGACATCGACCGCATCATCAAGGGGCAGGCTTTGCTGCTGCCGGGCAGCGCGTTTCCCTACCGGGTACGCCGGGGTGAAAACCTGAGCCTGATTGCCTGCCGGTTCGGCATAAGCCAGCGCGAACTGGTGGAAATGAACGATCTGGCGGATCCCGACCGGCTGCTGGCCGGGCAGGAAATTATGATCCCGGCGGGCCAGGGCGGCGGCAGTATGCCCGCCTCCCGGGCCCTGCCCCTGGGCCAGCTCCAGTGGCCGGTGGTGGGCTGGATCAGCTCGCCGTACGGCATTAGGGACGGCACCATGCATGAAGGTATCGACATTGCCGCCAACTACGGCCAGATCGTCCGGGCGGCCAAGGAGGGCCGGGTGGTTTTCGCCGGGCCGCGGGGCACTTACGGCAAAACCGTCATCATCGACCACGGCGGCGGGCTGCGCACCCTATACGCCCACAACTCGCAACTGCTGGTGCGCCCGGGCCAGCGGGTGCTGGCGGGCCAGCCCATCGCCAGAGTGGGCAGCACCGGTCGCTCTACCGGCCCGCACCTGCACCTGGAAGTGCTCCTCAACGGCATCCCCTTCGACCCCCTCCTCTGCCTCCAGGGGTCAGGCCTTTCCTAAGTGTAATAACTGTATTATCTTAATAATTGGATTATATATGACTAGCATGCCCCCGGGGCGGCTGCTTTTTTAGTTGGGGAAGATGGCGCCCCATATTATGCATCAAGGCTAAGTTTCGGTGACATCCCTGAGGAACGACCGCACGAAGGGCTGGTAGTCAAAATATTCCCGCCAAGTGCGTTCCAGGAAATTATACCTGCAACGCTTACTTTTTCAACATTGTACGATTATACGCGGCAGGGGAAAATGTCGTTTCCGGGCTCTTTATGTTATAATACAAAAAACTGTTTGGTTGAAACCGGGGGAAATTGCCGTGCGCTTATTCGACATTATTCCAGACAAGCTGTTCAGCGTCCTGGTCAGCCCCCTCAAGGAAGACTACGCGGCCATACTGTTCAAGATATACGAGCAGTACCTCCTTACCACTTTCGGCATCGACCGGGAGGTGCTGATGGACATCATCGTGGATTACATAGAAGAGAAAGAGGAAAACCATTTCTTTGAGCAGGCTCTGGATGACGAAATATGGGAGGAGTCCATGGACAGCCCGGCCGGCGCCCGGGACCGGGCGGCCTTTGTGCTGCGCAAGCTGGAGAGCACGGGCTGGCTGACCGTGGAAACCTACAGCGATTACAAGCAGTACATCACCTTAAACGATTACGCCATCCGCATCCTGGAAGTGCTGGATAAGATTCGCCAAAACAAGCAGACGGAATACCAGGGGTTTGTTTTTGCCACCTACACCCTGCTGCATTCCGACGAGGCCGAGAAGCAGGGAAACCTGGCGCTGGAAAAGGCGCACGAGCAGACCGAGCAGCTGGTTAACGGCCTCAAGTCCCTTAACCACAACATAAAGCGCTACATTGAAAAAGTATTGGCCCAGAAAAGCCCCGCCGAAATCCTGCGCATGCACTTCCAGGATTACAAAAGGGAAATCATCGACCAAAGTTACCACCGGCTGAAAACGTCCGACAACGTTTCCCGCTACCGGCCCCGCATAGTGAAAAAGATCAACGCCTGGCTCAACGACGACGCTTGGCTGAACCGGGCGGCTGATCTGGACGTGAAGCGCGGCCGCCATCCCGACCGGGAAACGGCTAAAAAAGATATTTACCGCAAGATGGATTATATCCGGCAGGCGTACCTCACCATGGACAGCCTGCTGGAGGAAATCGACAGGCGCAACGCGCAGTACGCCAACGCCTCCTTCCTGCAGTTGAAATACATTTTAAATACCAGCAAGAACACGGAAGGCCAGCTGCTGGACATACTGAAATACCTGGCCGCGCTGCGAGCGGAAGAAGGCATGCGGGCCGACGATCCCCTGCCCGCCCACATCCAGCCGCTGTACAGCATTTTCACCCAGGGTTACCTGGATGCCGGGTCCCTGTATACCGCCCGGGAGCACAGCAAAAACCACCGGCCCGAGGAAATGAGCCTGCCGGAGGGGCCGGATGAAGCCCAAAAATCCCGGCGCCTGGCGCATTACAAGGAGATGCTGGCGCGGCGGATGACGCGGGAGAAGATCAATCATTACGTGCTGGAGAAACTGAGCGGCAGGCCGGCCATTACGGCCCGGGAACTGGGGATCAACGATGTGGAGGATTTTGTCAAGCTGATTTACGTGGCGGCTTACGCCCCTTCCCGCCTGGCCAAGTACAAGGTGGATTTCTCCAGCCGGGAGAGGGTAACCACCAGGGAAGGATTTAATTTTAAAAATATACGCATCAAGCGGAAGTAGGTGCTGGCATGGAACCGGTTGCAGCGGCGGAAAATTTAACGGAAACGTTAAACCAGTGGGATAAAATGTCCCCCCGGGAGCGGGAGGAGTTTACCCGCATTGTCAATAAACTCCTATCCGTCACCTTCATTACCAGGAAGAGCGACGAGGACAGGAGGGACTATTACTTTATCGAGCGCAACGAGGCGCTATTCCGGGATTACCTGCGGGTGGCCGGCTGGACGCTGGTGGCGGACAAGTCTTACGGCGTATAC
>CAJYBN010000274.1 GCA_913064925.1 uncultured Peptococcaceae bacterium | reverse complement strand
TCTATCCATGTTCGCTCTCTCCTCGCCGGGCGCCGGCCGCCGGCTTTTCCCGGTGCTTTGCCGGCCGGCGCATCACCTTTCTTTCCCCGCCGATCCTTCCTGCCCGTCCTTGCCGTCGCCTTTATCGGGTAATATGGTGTCCTGGGAACCGATGTGCTGGCTGGGCAGCAGGTCGGCGCTGCTTCCTGTGATGACCAGGTCGCCTTCCTTGACGCCGCTTTTTACTTCCGCCACCCGGTCGTTCATCAGGCCCAGCTTGACGGGTACCACCTTGGTGGTTCCGTCGGGATTGAGGATTTCCACGCAGGGTTTGCCGTCTTCCTCGAAAATGGCTTCCAGCGGCACCAGCAGCACGTCTTCTGCGCTGCCCGCGTCTATGTAGGCGTGCGCCTGCATGCCGGGCCGGAGCTGCGGGCCGCCTTCCACGCGTATTTCCACCCTGAACCGGGGAATGCCCTTCTCGTCCTCACCCATGGTGTCCACGTGGGTCACTTCTCCCTTAAAAGTTTCGCCGGGCAGGGCGTCCACCGTCACCTCAACCGGCGCGCCCTGCTTCACCAGCAGCACATCGATGTCGTCCACCTTCGCCCACATGCGCATGTCGGACGTATTGTAAATGTGGCCGATCCACTCGCCGGGCCCGACCGTTTCACCTTCCTCCCTGTTGATCCTGGCCACGATGCCGTCCATGGAGGCTTTGACTTCCAGCTGCTCGAACCTGGACTTAAGCTCCCTCAACTTGGACTCGTTTTCGCGTAGTTCGTCCAGTTCCTCTTCGATCATTTCCTGCACGTCGGTACCGGTCAGGGAAATGATCGGCTCGCCTTTTTTAATTAAGTCCATGTTGTGCACGTGCACTTCGGTTACCACAGCTTCCACCCGGTTCAACACCCGCTCCTCGTTGACGAAGCCCTCCACTTCGGCAGCATTGACGAAAAAGGTCGCTTCGGTGCCGGCGCCGTCCTGGGCGGGCAGGCCGACGTCAACCTTCATCCCCGGCTGCACCAGCCCGGGATTTTTCGCCTCCAGAGTTACCCGGTAAACGAAATACTTGCCGAATTCCTCGCCCTCGCCGGCGGGAATGGGATTGGGGTTGACCTCCGTTACAACGGCCTCGTAAAGCCCGTTGAAGTACGGGAACTTGAGCACCATCTTCTGCCCTTCCCTGACCTGCCTGTACTCGGAAGGATACAGGTTGGCCACCACCTTGAACCGCGAGTCGTCGACTATGCGCGCCACCGTCTGGCCCTGTTTCAGTTCCGATCCCTCGGTCACCTCGAGGCCCGTAACCCGGCCGTCTATGGGCGCCCGCAGCGTAACGCCCCGGGCGGGGTTGATTTCGTGCAAGCGGTGGACGGGCACGCCGGTCAGTTCCGCTAAAAACTCCCGGTCGTTTTCCAGCTTGTCTTCCAGGGATTTTATTTCGCTTTCCAAGTCAGGTGCTTCCAACAATACCAGCACCTGGCCCTTGGTCACCGCGTCCCCTTCTTCCACCAGGATTTCCTTGATCACATATTCACTGGAACCGGCGGACGGCCCCATGGTACCGGGCGCCCGCAGCGAGCCGCCGCGGGAAGGATTCAACTGGCCAGTGGTTTCCACGCCCACCGTAATGTCCCCCCGCACCACTTCCTGGGTAGAATAAACGGGCCCCTGGTCTTGTTCGCCGGTGGACGGTACCAACTGGTTGAAAGCGTAAAAGCCCCCGCCCAAAACTACGGCCACGATAACAATAATCATGATCGCGCGCTGTTTCATTCGCTGTACACCTCCCGCGGTTCGCTGCCTGCCGCCCCCGGAGCAGCCCCTGTATGCCCGGGCGGCGGGCCCTCCGGCTGCGGCCCGGCCCGATGCCGGTCCAAAACCTCCACCCGCTCCATCTCGCCGTCCAGGAGATGGTAAATCCGGCTGCCGTACTGCGCAATGTTTTTGTCATGAGTAACCTGCACCACGGTAATGCGCCAGTCGCGGTTCAGCCGGCGGAAAATGCTCATCACGTTTTCCCCCGAACGGGAATCCAGCGCCCCGGTAGGCTCGTCGGCCAGGATAACCGCGGGCTCCCCTACCAGGGCCCGGGCGATGGCCACCCGCTGCTGCTCGCCGCCCGAAAGCTGGGAAGGCATGTGGTGCAGCCTCTCGCCCAGTCCCACCGACTCCAGGGCTTCCACAGCCCGCCGGCGGCGCTCCTTCCCGCGCACGCCCCGGTAAATCAGCGGCAGCTCCACGTTGCCCAGGGCATCCAGGTCGGCCAGCAGGTGGAAGTTTTGAAAAACAAAACCAATCAGCCGGTTGCGGACGTCGGCCAGTTCACCGTCGCTCAGCTTCTCCACCCGCCGCCCGGCCAGCTCGTAGGTCCCCGCAGTGGGGCGGTCCAGGCAGCCGATGATGTTGAGCAAAGTGGACTTGCCGGAACCGGAAGGCCCCATGATGGATATGAAATCACCTTCTTCGATGCTGAGGTCTATACCCTTGAGGGCTTCCACCACCACCGAGCCGTTTCGGTATGTGCGGGAGATACCCTTTAGTTCCAGAAGCGGCAAGAGAAAGTAACCTCCTTGACAAAGTAAAATTTACCCTACCCTGGGGACGTGCGGGGCCGGGTTTTGGTTCCCGCCATTAACAAAAATTGATAATAATTCATTAACAGAGTTTATATATAGACAGCCGGCACGCATTATGGCTCACAGGCGCCCGGGAGGCGCGGTATATATGATATATATATGATATAATTAATGA
>CAJYBN010000273.1 GCA_913064925.1 uncultured Peptococcaceae bacterium | reverse complement strand
TCAAAAAAACGGGGAACTGTTAAATTAAGTTCCCCGTTTCTTAATAGCGATACGCCGGGGTTAAAAATCGTGCACAACCCTGTCGTTCAACTCCGCCAGCTTGCTGTCGTTGAACCGGTCCACCGTGCTCAGGTATCCCGTGATGCGGCGCACCCGCCGGATAGCCGTCGACCCGCAGCGGGGACAGGCCTCCTCGTTGATGACCCCCAGGGTGTTGCAGCCCGTGCAAAAATCCACCGGGAAGTTCACCGCTGCGTACCCCATGTCGCAGTCCTTCATGTGCCTGATGATGGCCTCCATGGCCTCGGGGTTGTGCACCGGCGGCGAAGCCATTTCCACGTAGCTGATGTGCCCGGCGTTGCAGTACTTGTGGTATACCCCTTCAATTTTGATTTTGTCGTAGCTGGATATGGGGAAGCCCACCGGCACGTGAAACGAGTTGGTATAGTACTCCTTGTCCGTCACGCCGGGTATGATGCCGTACTCCTTGCGGTCCAGCCCCACGAACCGGCCGCTTAAGCCCTCCGCCGGCGTGGCCAGCAGCGTGTAATTAAGGTCGTATTCCTCGCAAGCCTCGTCGATGCGGCGCCGCATGTGGGCAACGATTTCCTGCCCCAGCGCCTGGGCGTCCTTATCCTGGCCGTGGTGCCTTCCGGTCAGGGCCACCAGCGTTTCGGCCAGCCCGATAAAGCCCACCGACAGGGTGCCGTTGACGATGGCGTCCCTGATGGGGTCGCATTCCTTGAGGTGCTCCGAGTTGAGGTACAGTTTCTGGCCCATGACAAAGGGCATGTCCTTCACCTTCAGCTTGGCCTGCACCTCGAAACGGTGGTACAGCTGGCGGATGGCCACGTTTATCACGTCGTCCAGCAACTGGTAAAACCGCGTCAGGTTCCGCTCGGCCTTGATGGCCACCCGGGGCAGGTTGATAGTGGTAAAAGAAAGGTTGCCCCGGCCGTCGGTCACCGCCGGGCCTCGCCGGTTGGCCATCACCCTGGTGCGGCAGCCCATGTAGCTGACCTGGTCACCCCACTCCTTGTTGAAACTGGAGTCCATGAAACTGAAAGTGGGGTTGAGCCGCTTGGCCGCCGTGCGGATAGCCAGCTTGAACAGGTCGTAATTGGGGTCGCCGGGATTTAAGTTAACCCCCTCCTTGACCCGGAAAATGATGTTGGGGAAAATGGGGTTCTCGCCCCGGCCGAGGCCCGCCTCATAAGCCAGGATAAGGTTGCGGGTCACTTTGCGGCCTGCCTCGGAGGTTTCGGTGCCCACGTTAATGGAAGAAAATGGCACTTGGGCCCCCGCGCGGCTGTGCATGGAATTGAGATTATATACCAGCGCTTCCATAGCCTGGTAGGTTTCTTCCTCGCTGGCATTTTCCACGTAGGGGGCGATGTCGCGGTCGAAAAAGGCAAATGACTGCCCACCGTGCATGTCGTTTTGCGAGCTTTGCAGGATGATGGCCGCCAGGGCCGTGGCCGAGGTGGGCCGCTTGGGCGGCCTGATATAGCCGTGGCCGTTGTCGAACCCTTTGGCCAGCAAACGCCCCAGGGGGATTTGAATGCAGTTGTGCACCACGTAATCATTTACGGTAAACCAGTGTTCCCCTGTTTCCAAATCAAAAACGTACCCGTCGTAATCCCGCACTTCATCCACCGCCACAACGTCCAGCGGGTCCAGATCCCTGCCCGGCGTCGTTGCAGCATAATCCCTGGTTGCGGCGGGAATCTCATTCTGCTCGTCAAAACGCTGCCGGGCTTGCAGCAGCTTGTCTTTCTTTCTGATATCCTTTGCCTGTACCAGTATTTCCTGGCCGTCCCGAAAAACCGGCACCTTGTGTTCCCCGGTTAAGTGCAGGGGAAGACCCTTGCGGGTTCTTATACGATACAGGCACTCCCCGCCCCTCAGCCGGCGCCGCATAATTTTATTAAGCGGGGTCCAACCTTTCCGCCCGAGAATCTGGTAACCCTCCACATTCCAGACTTCCGATCCTTCAATTCTTTCCGGCGGTCCCAGGGATTCCGCCAACTGGTTAAAATATGCAAACTTCACCCGCCGGGCTTCGCCCCTGGTGTCCCGTATCAACGTATATTCAAAATCGGGCACGCAGGTGAGGGTCTTGCCGTAGAAGTCGAGATCGTGAATGTGAATATCGCCCCGCTGGTGGGCCAGGGACAGATCCTCGGGGACCAGCCTGGTCAGGTAATACTTTTTGCTGGCCGCGCTGGCGATTTGCAGCATTTTTGCCGAGGGGGAGTTGCTAATGTTGGCGTTCTCCCTGCTGGTTTCTTCCAAAATTTCCTCCACCGCGTCCATCAGGTCGCTTTTGGCTTCCCTGATGCGCGTGCGCTTGTCCCGGTAAAGTATGTAGGCTTTGGCGGTTTTAGCGTGGCCGGCTTCAATGAGTACCTTTTCCACCACATCCTGCACGTCTTCCACGCCGAAGACCTGGCCGTTGTATTTTTTCTTTAGCATCTTCAGCACTTCGATGGTGAGCTCCATGGCAGTCTGCCGGTCCTCGCCTCCCACCGCCCGGGCGGCTTTGAATATGGCATCGGTGATTTTAGTCTCATCAAACGGCACTTCCCGCCCGTCACGCTTTTTGATAACCTTGAACAAGCCAAACAGCCTCCTTGGTTTCTGATTTCTATATCTAAATTTAGCCAAAGTTTATTCCTTTTTGGTAACCAACTGTTCAATTTCGCGCATGAATTCCTGCACGTCCCTGAACTCGCGGTAAACTGAGGCAAAGCGGACGTACGCCACTTCGTCCACCTCCCGGAGGCGCTGCATGA
>CAJYBN010000272.1 GCA_913064925.1 uncultured Peptococcaceae bacterium | reverse complement strand
GGCAAAGGAACCTACGAGGTAACGGCAATTTGCCGGGAGCGCTACGGCGCCAAGGTGGCCGTAGTAACCATCGGGCCTGCTGGTGAAATGCTGATGGCGGCTGCAGGGGTAACTAACAACGATGCCGAGGGGAACAGCAGCCGTTATGCCGGTCGCGGCGGTTTGGGCGCGGTAATGGGTTCCAAGGGGATCAAGGCCATCGTGGTGGACAGTCCCACTACTTTTGATGCCCCGGTTAAGGACCCCGAGCGCTTCAAAGCTGCGGCCAAAAAGTTCAGCAAAATCCTCCTTGATCACCCCGTTACCGGTAAAGGTTTGCCTTCCTACGGCACCAACGTGCTCATGAATATCATTAACGAAGCCGGCACGCTGCCGACCAGGAACTTCCGGTTCGGGCGCTTTGACAAGGCCGCTGAAGTGAGCGGCGAAAAATTGGCCGAAGTTGCCACAGCGCGCGGCGGAAAGGCCACCCACTCTTGCCACCCCGGTTGCGTAATGCGCTGCTCCAACGTGTATCCGATGCCCGACGGCAAGGTGTGTGCCCCCGTTGAATACGAAACTGCCTGGTGCTTCGGTCCCAACCTGGAGATCGGCGACCTTGATGTTATTGCTAAGCTGAACTATATATGCAACGATGTCGGTTTAGATACCATTGAGACCGGTTGCACCCTGGGTGTATTAATGGAAGCCGGCGTCATTCCCTTCGGCGATGGCGAAGCAGCCATCAGGGCCCTAGAAGAAGTAGGCAAGGGTACTCCGCTGGGACGAATTATCGGCAATGGCGCTGCATTTGCCGGCAAGGCCTTCGGTGTAACTAGGGTACCTGTCGTGAAGGGACAGGGAATTCCGGCTTACGATCCGCGGGCGTGCAAAGGCATCGGTGTAACTTATGCCACTACTCCGATGGGTGCCGACCATACCGCCGGCTATGCGGTAACGGCCAACATCCTGAAGGTTGGCGGTTACGTCAATGCCCTGGAAGGTGCGGGTCAGGTGGAGCTTTCCCGCAACCTCCAGATAGCAACCGCAGCTGTTGACAGCACCGGACTGTGTCTGTTTGTTGCTTTTGCCGTGCTGGATAATCCCGAGGGTTTGCCCACCATCGTGGAAATGATTAACGCTCAATATGGTACCAAGCTCACCCCCGATGATGTGGTTAAACTGGGTCAGCAGATCCTGAAAGTGGAGCGTGAGTTCAACGAGAAAGCGGGCTTCACCAAAGCTGCCGACCGATTGCCGGAATTCTTTAAGGATGAGCCGCTGGTACCGCACAATACTACATTCGATATTCCCGATGAAGAGCTGGACGAAGTATTCAATTTTTAATAAGACTCTCATGCCGCCGCGCGGTACCAGCAGAAGGATGAAAATGAACGCAATCTGTGGCGAGATGATCCGGTGGCTTTCTGGAGTGGAGCGGAGTTCTGGTTGCTGTGCTTATGCGGTGCTTAGCCCGTCATAGCCCCAAAGCTCTGGCTCCTTAGGGCGTAGAGTATCACTTAGCAGGGTGTTATAAGCGTTGGCTAAAAGTAACTCCACTGATGTTCACCTATTGAGCCGCGTAAAGCCGGCACTAATTGATCGTACTACTGTTACTGTTGGTCACTCTATCCTTAAAAAAATAATATTTTTTGGAATTTAATGGTCGATTTTAGTTCTATTGTTTCTCTTGATTTGATTGTACTAATAACTTTGCCTCTCGCTACCTCTTCAATGAAGGTTCTGGCGTATTTAACACAGGTTATGACCTTTATGCCTAGTTTTGGCCAATGTTTTCGTTATGTATTTCCTAGCATCTAAGTTACTCTTTAGTATAGACTTATTCATCAGGTGGGTAAAAGATAAGTTTATTATTAATAACTTCTAATATGAAATTTCTTAAATTGGCTGAAATATAAAGTAAAACTAATGATTTAAGTTAAAGTATTGAGGTAGGTGAAATTTTTTCCAAATGCGTACTGTTTTTTATGAACCACTTAGTCCATTGAGTTTTCTCAATCGAAGCGCTTTTGTATTTCGTGAAAAAACAGCGGTAGTTTACGGAGAAAAACGTTATTCTTACACACAATTTTTTGAGCGAGTTAATCGCCTGGCCAGTGCCTTAAAGAAAGCCGGCATAGAAAAAGGAGATAAGGTCGCTTTTATCTGTCCTAATATTCCTCCCATGCTGGAAGCTCATTACGGAGTCCCCCTGGCGGGAGCTGCCCTGGTGGCCATTAACATCCGCCTGTCTTCAGGTGAAATTTCCTATATCTTAAATCATTCAGAATCGAAAGCCTTATTTGTAGATAATGAATTTGCCCACCTGATCGAGCCCATTAAGGGAGAGATACCCGGGGTAAAAACCTTTGTTAATATATGTGACGTAAGCACTAACCGTCCTTTAGATGGTCCGGAATACGAGGAATTTTTGGCCACGGGTTCGCCCGATCCGCTACCCAATCCTGTGGAAGATGAAATGGCAGTTATAACTATTAATTATACCAGCGGAACCACAGGTTTACCAAAAGGTGTGATGTATCATCATCGCGGTGCCTATCTTAATGCTCTCGGCGAGGCCTTAGAGCATAAAATGGATTCTTTGTCCGTATATCTCTGGACTTTACCCATGTTTCATTGCAATGGTTGGTGTTTTACCTGGGGCGTTACGTCGGTCGGCGGCACTCACGTATGCCTGCGCAGGGTGGTGCCGGAAGAAATTTATCGCCTGATCGAAAAAGAAGGTGTAAGCCATTTATGCGCCGCACCAACGGTACTTATATCCATGTCTTCTTATCCGAAAGCGAAAGAATGTAAGATGTCAAGAAAATTAAACGTGATTACCGCCGGTGCTCCACCATCTCCTACGGTTATTAAAAAT
>CAJYBN010000271.1 GCA_913064925.1 uncultured Peptococcaceae bacterium | reverse complement strand
CCGTCAAGGGGAGCCCCGAGGTTTCTCCCAGGAAGCCGGATGTTTTTCAGGTTTCCCGGGCGAAAAGAAAAATTCACCCGATGGAAAAGCCCGTGGAATTCTTGAAGCAACTTATCGAATGCACTACTTCCGAAGGGGATCTGGTGCTTGACCCCTTCGCCGGGTCGGCTTCGACCTGCGTGGCTGCCCTGGAGCTGGACCGCGCCTTTATCGCGTTTGAGCTCAACTCGAACTACTTTGAAGAGGGGCGGGAGCGGCTGCTCCGCGCCGCAGAGGAGAAGGTTGGTCGGGATGTACGTATACGACCCGGAGCGGCATGAGTTTTCCAGGAAGATGTCCGGAGTGGCCTATAGGAAAATATACGTCCCTGTCTTAAGGGCCGTCTCTCTGGAGAGAATGGACTCCGATTCCGGCGGTCCCACTGACCCCGACCTCCGTGGGACGGACGTGGTGCTAATCCTTAGATCGGGCCGCAGGGTAACCGTTGCGGAGCGGTTCAGGAAGCACCTTTACCTCGGCTATAATGACGTGACCCTGCGCTACTGCTCCCTGGCGACGGGACGAAAGCTGGAAGTTGTGGGCTTAAACGCCCAGTATATGCTGTACGCTGTGGCCAACATGAATGAGACGGATTTTCTTAGGTGGGACCTTATCTACGGACCGAAATTGCTCGAGATCCTGGAGACATTAAAACCGAAGCCGATCTCGAACGTAAATGGTTCCAGCAGGTTTGTAGCAGTACCGCGTGGCGTTTTGTTTAATGCCGGGGCTGTCGCTGCTTCGTCGCATCCGCAGATACGTGTTTCCTGAGCCGCTTACAACTCCGCGCAGGAAAGCCGCCCCTTCAGGGGGCGGGATGAAAGCACGGAAGCAAGCATTTCTTGTGAAGTCTGGCAGAAATGTGTCACCGCACCCGCCCCCTGTAGGAGGCGGGTTCCCAGGCCGCGGTTTTTATGGGCAGAGGCGAACCCCAACCGGAACCGGACGCAAACCGTTGGCCGTCTGAGTCTGCACGATCAGAGAACCGGCAAAAGGCTCACCCAGAACGCAAGGCCGGGAGACTGCCGGGTGCTGACCAGCGTTTTTTGGCGTTCCTACTACGTTAAGGGAGGTGTATTAGCTGCCATTCTTCCCGTTCCCTGAAAGGGACGGGTCTCTAGGCGGCAATTTTTATGAAACTCCTTATAAACGGGATTATTATTTTAGTTCTAATGGTATTTGGGTTTACCGGCTGTTTTTCGGGAAATGGGAGCGATAACATTTCACAAGTGCCGGTAGTTACCGTGATTGAAAAGGGACATGAAAAAACAATCAATCAGACGGACAAAAAGCATGACCAGATTTTAAAAGCTGCAGAGAGTTATGTTAAAAGGGCATTTGACTTTTATGACCTTATCGGGGTCAATGAAAAAATCAATATAGCAGAAAAAAAATGCGTTGTTTATCGCGTAGATTATCCACAACCCAAATCAATATTCATTAAGGAATTCAACACAAGTATTAGTTGCAAGACGATTGTAGTTCCAGTATGTGATGGCAGCCTGTCTGAATATGAAAAATTGCCGGAAGACGCGGTAGTTGTTATCAATAATAAGGGTGAGCAGATCGTTTATGCATCAAAAGCTGATGCGCTATTAAATGTAGATGTCGGTAGCAAGCAGCAAGTATAAGATAAGTCAACTACCCCGGCCTGAAGGCCGGGGCTTGCAGCGAAGAGCTGCAAGAGTCGGTGTTGCCCTTGCGGTAACAATCCGGCAGTGTTGACACGCTCCCGATGAACCTGGAAAGACAGTTCGGCCTACAAGAATGGTGCTAGTCCTAGCCGGTTCGCGGCCGGAGCTGTCCTTATGTCCGTTTTCCGGTGGAGGTGCTCAGGGCCGGTGAGACATCTCACCAGAAACCTGCTGCAAAGCAGAGTAATCCTTATAATAAGGAGGCTTTAATGGCCGTAATGGTTCTGGTTCAAAACAAAGATGGTACGCCTTTGTCGCCCTGTCATCCGGCGAGGGCCAGGATACTGCTCAAAAAAGGCAAGGCGAAAGTAATTTCCAGTTACCCGTTTACTATTAAGTTGAACTACCAAGTAAAGGATCCGGTTTTTATTCCCACCAGGGCGATTCTGGATGATGGCAAAACCTGCGGCCTGGGCGTAATTCAAGAGAACAAAACTCATAACCTGTCTCTCTGTAAGGCCGAGATGAAGACCCGCGGTGAAGAAATCAGCGACAACCTCAAGAACCGCAAGGTTCTCCGCGCCCAGGGACGCAATCGCCGCAACAAAAAGCGCGGTACCGAAGGGGAAATCAAAATTCGGCACCGGAAGAAGAAGCAAAAATATCCGCCGAGCATCCGGGCCGACGTCGAAGCCAAGGTCAACGCAATAAAGCGTTTAATAAAGATGTACCCTATTACTGAAATCGTTTTAGAGCCGGTAAAAATCGACATTGTAAAAAAGATAAATCCCAAGGTAAAAGGCAAAGGTTATCAGAACGGTTTAGCCAAAGGCATCGAAACAAACTCAAGAAACCGGAAGCACCGTTTAGCCATTCTAAAGCGCGATGGTTACAAGTGTCTTTATTGCGGTTCTCCTGTAACGGAAGAGGCCGCTCGTATACACCACTTTGTCCAGCGCAAGTACGGTGGGACCAAGCGTTATGACATCCAGGGTACCCTCTGTAAAGATTGCCACACCTCTGTGGCTACCGGTAAACTGGCCCTAGCCCTCGACTTGGACAAATACCCGAATATCAGGGCTGCCGGGCGGGCCATGCACGGGCGTTACCTTTTGGAACAGGAGGTGAATCCTCCCTCCACTGAAGTGGAGGGCATCCATCCATAGGCACGGGCGAAGCCTCGGCATCCGGCAG
>CAJYBN010000270.1 GCA_913064925.1 uncultured Peptococcaceae bacterium | reverse complement strand
GTACTGGGTTTTGACTGGCACTCTTCCGGCTTAACCACGGTATTATGCGGAGCTTTGAAACAGGGCATGGCGTATAGACAGCGCGATGTCGGCGTTTTTTTTGCCGGCGGTAAAGCTATGACTTCCCGTAAAACGCCCCAGGAAATTGCCGACCATACGGAAAAGTACGGTTTGCCTGACCGGGTGGAGGAATTACAGTATGCCAGCCGAATGGTTGCCAAGGTGGATTCGGCCGCTGTGCAGGACGGTTACCAAATATACCATCATTTTTTCATGTTTACCGCCGACGGCAGCTGGGCGGTGGTGCAACAGGGTATGAATTGTCACAACGGCTGGGCCAGGCGCTACCACTGGTTGAGCGACAACTTGGCTAGTTTTGTGGAAGAACCTCATGTTGCAGTCTGCGGCGGCCGCAGGCAGAACGTGTTGAATATGGTGGCGCGGGAAAGCAGTGCCGCCCGGGAGGTTTCCGTTTTTTTGGCCGGGGAGCGCCCGGAAACCATGATGAAAGAGCTGCGCAAAATTGCTGCATTGCCCCGGGAGAAAAGGATCTTGCTGCAGATGCCGGCCGACCACCGGGTGCCCCAAGCCGGTAAGCTTGAACGCACGCTGCGGCGGCTTTATGACCTGGGGCCGCGTAATTACGAACAACTGCTGGCTACCGAAGAGGTGGGGCCGGCCACTGTGCGGGCTTTTGCCTTGGTAGGTGAGATGGTATACGGCGTACGGGCCAGCTATAATGACCCGGTGCGCTATTCGTTCGCCCACGGCGGCAAGGACGGGCATCCTTACCCCGTCAATAAGTTGGATTACGACCGTTCCATTCATATGCTGGAAACAGCCCTGCGGCGGGCCAGGGCGGGGAACAGGGATAAAATGGAGGCCTTGCGACGCCTGGCGTTGTTGGAAAAAGGCTGCCGGGACGAAGCCGCAGGCAATGGGCAATTTATTTATCCCGGAGGTGAACGACAATAAATTACCGCGAAGAGTTAAAGAAAATGCTGGCAAGCCAGGCGTTCGAACGCCGGCAGGTGGTGCTTTCCTCTGGCAAGACAAGCAACTATTACTTTGACGGGAGGAAAGTGTCCCTCAATCCCAGAGGCGCTTATTTAATTGCCAACATTATTTGCGATATGATTGAGGGTGAACGTGTGGACGCCGTGGGGGGGCTGACCCTGGGGGCCGACCCCATAGTGGGCGCCCTTGGAGTAGTGGCCTACCAGCGTAACATGGATATTACCCTTTTCATCGTACGCAAGGAGCCTAAAAAGCACGGCACCATGCGCTTGATAGAAGGCCCGCCCTTGGAAGCCGGCCAGCGCGTGGTATTGGTTGACGATGTAATTACTTCGGGAGGGTCAATTTTAAAAGCAGTCCGGGCCGTGCGGGAACTAGACTGCCAGGTGGTTAAAGCCATCGCCCTGGTGGATCGCCAGGAGGGCGGCACTGAAGCCCTGGAGCGGGAGGGTGTCAGGGTGGAAGCTGTGTTTCGTGCTTTAGAATTTGATATATAAGTGCAAAAGGGAGCCTGCGCGGCCCCTTTTCATGTTTGCATTAATTGCTGCCTTATTACTTTGCCCGACGCCGTGCGGGGTATTTCCCTAAAAATGATGTCCATAGGCACTTGGATGTGGCCGAAGTTCTTTTTACAGTATTCCATGATAACCTCAACCGGAGGCGGCGGATCGGCCGGTTCAATAAAAGCTTTTATTTTTTGCTCGTCTCCCTGCATGTCGTGGGGTACAACTACAGCGTCCTGCACGGAGGGATGATTATGCAGCACCTTTTCCAGCCTGCGTACCTGTAAGACCAAGTCGTTGGCAAAAAGTGTTTTATTCATGGATAAACACTCCTTAAGTGAGAGCTTAAATGTGGCACAATCAAGAATATTTTTAATATTACTAATTATAAATTGCTAGATTTGTTTTAACAACCTCTACCGCTTGAATTTTCAATTTTGCCTGGCGGCCGGGCGAGGAAAGGATTTTAACGCCCATAGAGGGAATTAATTAATTAAGTATAAACTGCATTTGGAGCGGGGTGTTTTCTCATGACGCAAAACTTATTAGCTGTTAAAGACGGAGCTCCAACCGTCAAAGTTAACCTGACCGGCGTTGGCGTTTTGCAAGTGCCCAAGGGAACCTCGCTGTTGGATTTGTTGCCGTACGATGGAGTTAAACGAAGATCACCGGTTGTGGCCGCGCTGGTCAACAACGTGGTGAGAGGCTTGCGCGCCAGGCTTATGCAGGATAGTGCTGTAGAATTTATCGACCTGGAAACCGAGGACGGTATGCGCGTTTACACGCGTAGCCTGGTGATGCTGCTGGTACGCGCCACCAGTGAAGTATTGCCGGGGAGTACCGTCAGGGTGGAGCACACCCTGGGTAACGGTCTCTACGGTGAAATAATGTACAGCCGCCCGCTGCGCAACGCCGACATTGCAGCCATTGAAAAACGCATGCGCGAAATTGTCCAGGCGGATGAGCCTATTATTTTCCGTAAGCTGACCAAGGAAGAGGTAGGGGAGCTCTTTAAAGCTTCGGGCCAACTGGATAAACTGGACCTGCTGCGTTACCGTGCTACGCCGGTGGTAAAGGTTCATACCTGTGGTTGGTTCCATGATTTCACATACGGCAACATGGTACCCAGCACCGGTTATTTGCAAGTTTTTCGATTACGCTTTTACATGCCCGGCTTTATCTTGGAGTTGCCCCGCCAGGAAAACCCGATGGTAATACCCGAGTACGAGGAACAAGGTAAGCTGGCCAATATATATTACGAAGCGGAAAAGTGGGGGCGAATTCTGGGCGTGCGCAACGTGGTGCAGCTCAATGAAATGCTAGAGAAGGATAAGGGCGGTGAGCTTATCCGCGTGGCCGAAGCGT
>CAJYBN010000269.1 GCA_913064925.1 uncultured Peptococcaceae bacterium | reverse complement strand
TCTTGCTGGATGAAAAAAAGATTATCGGCTGAAACCATGCCCCGGTCAAATACCAGGGTGCAGTTTTTAATGCCGAAACGTTTCTTGATATTGGTTACTAACGCCTCTGCCGTGGTAATATCAGTGGTATTCCAAAAAAGTAATATCATAATAAACATATCTTCTTAACCAATATAAGCCAGCCGAAGGAGGACTTCGTCTTGTGAAAGCACCAACCCAACAATTCAACAGCACTCCAACTGGCGCCGTGCTGGTGGTGGGCGCCGGTATCAGCGGCATGCAGTCGGCCCTGGACTTAGCCGAAGCCGGCCTTAAGGTGTACTTGGTGGAAGAAAAGCCGGCCATTGGCGGCATCATGGCCCAGCTGGATAAGACTTTCCCCACCAACGACTGTGCCATGTGCATCGTGTCACCCAAACTGGTGGACGTGGGCAGGCACCTGAACATAGATATCATCACCGGTGCCCGGCTGGAGCAAGTGGACGGGGAACCAGGCCGTTTCAATGTGCGGGTGCGCCAGAAGGCCCGCTACGTGGACCTGGACAAGTGCACGGGTTGCGGTGAATGCGCCACCGCCTGCCCGGTGGAACTGCCCGGCGAGTTTGATGCCGGGCTGGGTAAACGCAAGGCGATTTATAAAATGTACGCCCAGGCCATGCCCACCGCCTACGCAGTGGACAAGCGAGGCGTACCGCCATGCCGGGCCGCCTGCCCCGCGGGTGTAAACGCCCAGGGGTACGTACAACTGGTCAAACAGGGCCGGCTTGTTGAAGCCTGGCAGCTGGTTTACCGCGACAATCCCTTCCCGGCGGTGTGCGGCCGGGTGTGCACCCACCCCTGCGAGGAAGCCTGCCACCGGGGGGACATTGACGCGCCGGTGAGTATCCGTGAGCTTAAACGGGTGGCCGCGGACGCGGCCTACAGTGAAACCAGCCTGCCCCTGCCGGAGAAGGAACCGGACCGGGGCAAGCGGGTGGCGGTGGTGGGTTCCGGGCCCGCCGGCCTGTCCGCCGCTTACCAGTTGATTAAAAAGGGTTACGGTGTTACCGTTTTTGAAGCGCTCCCGGTGGCGGGTGGTATGCTTCGGGTGGGCATACCGGAATACCGGCTGCCCCGTAACCTGTTGGAGCGGGAAATTGAATTGCTACAGCAACTGGGAATAGAAATTAAAACCAGCACCCCGCTGGGGCCTGGTCTGACGGTGGACGACCTGTTCAAGCAGGGTTTTCAAGCCGTGCTGCTGGCTGTCGGTGCCCACAAGGCCGTCAATTTAAACATACCGGGCGAAGATGCCCCGGGCGTTTTAACGGGGATTGACTTCCTGCGGCGGGTCAACTTGGGTGAAAAAGTGCCGGTGGGGGCTAAAGTGGCCGTAATCGGCGGCGGCAATACCGCCATGGACGCCGCCCGTACCGCCGTCAGGCTGGGGGCGTCCGAAGTAAGCGTTGTTTACCGCCGTACTGAAGCGGAGATCACCGCCGCCCCGGAAGAAATCGCCGAAGCCCGGGAAGAAAACATTAATTTCGTTATGCTGGCCAGCCCAGTCAAAATACATAGCAACGGTGACCGGGTGAATAAACTGGAATGTATACGCAACGAGCTGGGCGAGCCCGATGCCAGCGGCAGGCGACGCCCTGTACCGGTGGAAGGCAGCCAATTTTTTATGGACGTGGATACCGTGATTATTGCCGTGGGCCAGTCCACCGATACATCGGGAATAACCGGCGTTTCTACCACCGCCAGGGGTAATGTGGCTGTCAACGGCCCTTCACTGGCCACCGGCATACCCGGTGTTTTCGCGGCCGGTGACGCGGTGACCGGACCGGCCACCGTGATTGATGCCATTGGCGCCGGCAAACAGGCCGCCATGGAAATTCACAATTTTCTTCAACATGGAACCACAACCGGGGAACAATTACCTGCAGGGGTTAAAACTGGCGACAATGATATTGCACCTTTTCCCGCGCACAGCGCCGCCACCGCTGCTGATTACCCCCGTGTTCCGCCGGAGCATACCGGCATAAAGGAACGGGTTACCGGTTTTCGCGAGGTCTCCCTGGGCATCGATACATCCCGGGCTAAAGAAGAAGCGGAGCGTTGCCTGAACTGCGGGGCATGTTCGGAATGCGGCCGTTGCGTGGCCGTCTGCCAGCCCGGGGCCATCAACCACGACATGACCGATCGGGAAATCGACCTCGAAGTGGGCGCCATTATATTAAGCCCCGGCGGTGAGACTTACAACCCCGCCGCGCTGGAATACCTGGGTTATAATAAAAGCCCCAACGTCATCACCAGTATCGAATTCGAGCGCATATTAAGCGCCTCGGGCCCTTATCAGGGCCACATGCAGCGGCCCGGCGACGGTAAAGAACCGAAAAAAGTCGCCTGGGTCCAGTGCGTCGGTTCCCGCAACCTGCGCATCAACAAGGACTACTGTTCCTCCGTGTGCTGCATGTACGCCATCAAGGAAGCGGTAATCGCCAAGGAACACGCCAGCGAACACCTGGAAACCGTGATCTTCAACATGGACATGCGCACCTACGGCAAGGATTTTGAAAAATACTACACCCGCGCCCGGGACGAATACGGCGTGCGGTTCGAAAAAAGCCGTATCTTCAGCGTGGACCCCCTGCCCGATGGCAGCGGCGACCTCTTTATTCGCTACGCCCGAGACGACGGCAGCATCGGCGAGGAGACTTTCGACCTGGTGGTGCTGTCCGTGGGCCTGGAAGCCGGCTGCGGCGCCGGGGAAACCGCCCGGGTCACCGGCATCGAGCTGGACCGGCACGGGTTCTGCAAAACCGAAGACCTGCAACGCGGACTCACCAGCCGGCCGGGCATTTTCACCGCCGGCATATTCGCCGGTCCCAAGGACATCCCCGAAACCGTGGTGGAGGCCAGCGCCGCC
>CAJYBN010000268.1 GCA_913064925.1 uncultured Peptococcaceae bacterium | reverse complement strand
TGTGTAAACTCTTACCACAACAGTTGATAGATCAAACGGGTGACCGCTGTAAATTACTATATCCGCGTCTTTTCCCGGCGTAATACTGCCCACGCGGTCGTCGATGTTCAGCAAAAGCGCAGCATTAATGGTAATTGCCTTGAGCGCCTGTTCAACGGTCAAACCACCGCGGGTAACAATCCCTGCGGAAATTGCCAGGTATTGTATAGGTACAACAGGATGATCCGTACTGATGGCGAAATTTACCCCTGCACGCGCCAATACCGCCGCCGTTTTCAAACTGCGGCCCTGTAGTTCTGCTTTGGACCTGTTGGTCATCACCGGACCGAGCACTGCGGCAACACCAGCTTCAGCCAATTTATCCGCCACCAGGTGCCCTTCGGTGCAATGTTCAATAATTAATCTAAGGTTAAATTCCCGGCCAATACGTATGGCGGTCATGATGTCGTCGGCCCTGTGGGCATGTACGCGTAAAGGTATTTCCCTTCGCAGCACCCTGGCCACGGACTCCATTCGCAAATCGCGTTCTATTTTTTCCGCCTGTTGCATTTTTCGTAAATATTCACTTCCACGTACCAGCGTTTCGCGCAATAAAGCAGCAGAAGCCATCCTGGTGGCGGGCGTTTTCTGGTTTCGCCCGTAATTACGCTTGGGGTTTTCGCCCAACGCCGCTTTAATTCCAATAGGTGAGCGGATGATCATGTCGTCCACCACCGACCCGCAAGTTTTCATGGCCAGCATTTCCCCACCCACAATGTTGGCGCTGCCGGGACCCGTAACCACCGTAGTGATTCCGGCCTGCAACGCGTCTTGAAAGGCTAAGTCCATGGGATTAATGGCATCTATGGCGCGGAGGTGCGGTGTAACCGGATCTGTTTTCTCGTTTAAATCGTCCCCGTCGTCCCGGATAATTTCCTCCATCATTCCCAGGTGCGTATGGGCATCAATAAAACCGGGTAATACATATTTGCCGGTTGCATCATATACTTCAGTTCCCGGAGGTATGTCTATATTTTGGCCAACAGCAATTATTTTGCCGCCTTCCAACAGTATTGTGTCGACCTTTGCATAATTATCATCCATGGTAATGATTTTGTTACTTTTTATTGCTTGCATTATTTTCCCTTCCCGTAGTTTAATTTGCTTGCTGTTTTAATTCTACCCCTTCCCGACAATATCCTGTGTGAAAAGTCTTTTTTTTCTGCCAGCAAAATGTGTGGAAGCGCTGACAAGGGCAACAAAAAGCTGTAAAAACACCGGGTACCTCTCCCACATGTTTTCCGGGTGAAACTGAACCCCTAACGCAAAACTTGTTTTTTCTTCGCGCTCTATTGCTTCTATAACACCATCGATTGACTCGGCTACAATAACAAAACCGGGTGCCAATTTACCGACCATTTGGTGATGAAAAGAATTAACGCGCACTTTGGAAACGCCTAATATATCAAATAATAAGGTATCTTTTCTAATTTTAATGCTGTGCGTAGGGTACCAACGCGGGGCCTGCTGCATATGTTTGCAAGGGTTGTTTACAAGCCTGTTTATATCCTGGCACACGCCGCCTCCTGCGGCTACGTTCAGTACCTGCACCCCCCGGCATATGCCCAAAACTGGCATGCCCATGGACAGCGCACATTTTACAAGTTCCAGCTCAAACAGGTCCCGTTCCGGGTCAATGCTGCCGTTTTCCGGCCAGGGCTCTTCGCCGAAATAAAAGGGGTCTAAATCCCCTCCCCCGGAAAGTAGCAAGCCATCCAGTACATCCAGTAAGTACCGTATATCCTCCCTTTGGCCGTGGGGTAATATAACGGGCAATCCCCCGGAACATTTTACAGCCTGCACGTAATCCCCGGCCAAACAGTACCTGCTGGTTTCTTCCTGGTAACAGCATGTTACGCCTATAACCGGTCGCAAAAAAAACGCCCCCCGAAAAATCTTGATTTTTAAATATATACGGCCTCCGAACGTGATAAATTAATTTAAAACCGCCACAAATAGTGGCGGTTTATTCCCAACTTTTATGTACTTAGAAGTATATAACAACATTATGTATTACTCTTATATGTCAACTAAGCCCAGGCTTATTTCAATGGCCTGGTTTACTTTGGTCATCAACTCGTCCTGCAGTAAGGCTACCCTTTCTAGCAACCTACTTTTATCTATGGTACGTATTTGCTCCAACAGTATAACGGAGTTTTTACCTAAGCCGGCTTTCCCCGCCGGCAGCTCGACATGGGTGGGAAGTTTTGCTTTGGAAATTTGAGAAGTAATGGCGGCAATGATTGTGGTGGGGCTGTACTGGTTACCTATGTCATTTTGTATAATCAATACGGGACGGGTACCGCCCTGTTCCGAGCCAACCACCGGGCTTAGATCGGCATAATAAATTTCGCCGCGGCGTATCTGCATTATCGCTTACCGCCTCCCGCTGCAGGCTTTTCAAAAGCAGGCGCCACCTCGGATTCAAGCCTGTACTGTTCAATGGCCAGAGAGAGATTAATATTAGCCATTTCCATATAGCCCTTTTTCATCTGCTCCCTCAGCAAGCGACGCTTGCGCTCGGTAATGTAAAGCTTCATGGCTTCCCTGACGAACTCGCTCCGGTTTAGATTTTCGGCTGCGGCAATGCAATCAATTTCCGACAGCAAGTGATCCGGAAGGCTGATCATGACGCGCTTTACCTGTGCCACCTTTTTGCCCCCCCTATAAAAACATATTATATCCCTGCAGGTACTTTATTATATACATATGTTATTGCACAATGTCAATACTGGCTTGATTATTCATCCTTTGCCGCGTGCGGATGCCGGGAGAGGGCGATTTTTCCGGTACGCACCATTTCAATAATGCCCTGCTGTTCAAGCACATGGGTAAAAGCATTGATTTTTTGCTCGTCCCCGATAATTTGA
>CAJYBN010000267.1 GCA_913064925.1 uncultured Peptococcaceae bacterium | reverse complement strand
GTGGTAGCTGAGCCGCATGTTGTCATAACCGTGCTTTTTCAAATAATCTTCCGCGCGGGATCTGCCCTGTTCCAGGTCCAAACGGGTGCTGGTCACGCGGCGGGGGGTGAGCATCCAGATGAGGTGGCCGCCTTGCTTTGAAACGTCGGCCACGGTGGGATCGCCCACCACCGTGCCGCCCCTGCGCTGCACTATTTCTACCCGGTAGGCAGGTATGTTGCCCTCCACTTCGCCGGTAACCTGGGCAATGACGTTTTGCGCCCCTTTCCGGTCATAATAACGCAGAGCCACCGAGCGGGCCCGGCTGGTGCTTATTTTATCGCCGGTAACACCGCGGGCTTTGCCCCGCTCCAGGTGGTCGGAAAAGGGGCCGTCATATATGAGGGTGGGATAGCCCTGCATTTCCTTGTCTATGGTTTGAAAACCGGCGCCGGCCAGTTCCCTTCCCTGCCGGCCCAGCCGGCGCTGCCCGGATGCGGCCAGCTCGTAAAAATTATAGCTCCCGTCGGCCACTTCGGAGTGAATCTTCCCCAGCTCCCTGTTCAGCACCGAGGCCTGCTCATATAACCGGTTCAGTGTATTCCACTGTTCCGGCGTAACAGGCCGTCCCCCGGCAGTCTGCTCGGCCAGCATGCGGGCGTAATCGCCCAGCTGGGTGATGAACTTGGCCGTGCGGCCCAGCAGCGCGTCACTCACCGGCAGCTGGGTCAGGTTATCCAGCGCCCGGTTGGAACGCTGCCATATATCCTCAAATAATTCTTCGTTGCTGCCTGGGCCGGTTGCTACTAAGCTTTTGCCCAGCAGCACCTCCATATTTTGCACGTGGTCGGCCAGGCTGTAAAACGCCCGCTGGTAATTGTTGTTCAGGGCCGTCTGCAGCACTTGCTTGTCGTTGTGCTGCCGGTAGCCCCAGTAACCCGCGGCCAGTGCGGCCACCAACAGCAAGCTGGACACAGCAATCCACTTTCTCATCGATTTTCCCCTTTCCTGTGCGAACTTTTTCCCGTCTCCGCCTTAGCGGGCAAAAACATGGCGCCCGATGCGGGTGATTATGTTCCTGCTCCAGATCCACGGGCTCACCCTCTTGGCCGGGTTCCAGAAGAATATGGCCCCTCCGGTAGGATCCCACCCGGCCATGGCTTGCCTGGCGGCCCTAATGGCTTCATTGGTAAGCGGGCGGTTGTACTGGCCGTTGGTCACGGACTCGAAGGCCCGGGGCTGGAAGATAACTCCCGCCAGGGTGTTGGGGAAGGCGGAGCTTCTGACCCTGTTCAATATAACGGCTCCCACCGCCACCTTACCGTAAAAGGGTTCGTCCGCCGCTTCGCCCTGGATCACCCGGGCCAGCAGCGTGACATCCCGGGAGGCTTGGACCGTTCCCCTGGCCCCCGTGGGAGCCGCCTTTTGGGGTGCCGGCGCCCGCCACAAGCCCAGCGCCGCCCATGTCCTGGGGCCCACTATGCCGTCCACCCGCAGGCCGTTCCTGCGCTGGAAACTGCGCACGGCCCTGTAAGTCGCCGACCCGTAAACGCCGTCCACAAAGCCGTGATAGTAGCCCCACTGCCTCAGTTTTTGCTGTACGGCAACCACGTCGCTGCCCCGGCTGCCCCAGAAAAGCATTTTCCTTTGCGCTTGGGCCTCCTGGGCGAAGGTCAACAGGATGACCACGCCCAGCAAAACGGGCAGTATCCTGGTTAATGCACTGCGGCTTAACAAGAAATGACACCTCCTACACGCTTTTATGCTAGTTTCCCAAAAAAAAATAAAACCTATGTGCAGGAAGCAAGGATTTGTCATCTGTATACAGAAACATAGTAAAAAGAAATTTAAAAGGGCTGTGGGTAAGGGGGTGGTCGACCCTGGGCAAAACCGTGGATGTGGATAAATTTATCCAAATGAGGGAGAATGAGATACGGTACCTGGTTAATACGGTCCTTAACCGCGCGGGAAACGTAGTGCAGCAAAAGATCGCCTCCGGCGAGATAAACGCCACCATGCAGGACGTGCTGCCCCTGCTGCTTTACGAAGTGCTGGTAACCAACACGGTGGCTACCCTACGCCTGGTGGCGGAAATGCTGGAAGCCGATTACGGTACCAGCAACCAATAAAGGAGAAAAGGGGAGATATTGCCACTGTGAATATTAAAACCGCGTCATTCTTGGTGTTTCTGGGGGTGGGCGGCTTGCTGTCCTTCCTGTACGGCTTCTACCGCGAGCGGCGTTTGAGGAGCCGCCGTTCCCCCAGCGACAAGTGAACGAGCCTGGCGAACGAAAAGGGGTTTTGTCGCCGGAACAAAACCCCTTTTTAGCAGCCCGCTTGGCGGTACTTTTCCCCGGCAGCCACCAGCCTGCCGGCCCAAGCGGGAGTGCACAGCGCATGCAGGTGTGTATAGCAGGCCAGCACGTTTTTGTAAATGACGCCGTCCACTGCACCGTCGATGCCGTGTCCGCGGGTCACCCGAAAGGCAAACTGTACCTTGTCCTCCTCAAGGTTCTCCAGCCGTGAATGGTGGAACTCGTGCCCCCGCAGCACCTCACCAGACGAGAAGTAAGGGTTGCTCACGGCCGTCTTCAGGCTGACGTAACCGTGCCCCTGGGGCCTGTCCGCCATGCTCACGTCAAAGGGCAATGCGCCCGTCATGGCATATTCCCGGCCGCGCCAGAACAGTCTGCGCGCCAGGTACATCAGCCCGCCGCATTCCGCGTACACGGGCAGTCCTTTTTCGATGCGCTCCCGCAGGTCGCGCCGCAGTCCCTCGTTGGCAGCCAACCCGGAAGCAAACATTTCGGGAAAGCCGCCGCCGATATAAGCCGCGTCCACGTCCGGCAGGCAGCCGTCCCGCAGGCCGTCTACGGGGATCAATTCCGCCCCGGCAGACAGCAGTGCCTCCAGGTTTTCCGGGTAATAAAAGGTAAAGGCCCGGTCCAAG
>CAJYBN010000266.1 GCA_913064925.1 uncultured Peptococcaceae bacterium | reverse complement strand
GGTGGGCTTTCCCGGCGAACGGGAAGAACATTTTGTCAATACCTGTACATTTGTACAAGAAATGGAATTTTCCGGTTTACATGTATTTAAATATTCCCCACGCCGCGGTACGCCGGCGGCGGAATTCGGCGGGCAGGTGGAGCCCGGCGTAAAGGAAGAACGCAGCCGCAAAATGCTGGCTATCGGCAAACGGCTGGCGCGTGCCTTTGCCGTCCGTCACCTGGGAAAAACGGTACAGGTGTTGGCGGAACAATCCTGCCCGGGAGGTGACGGCGGCATGATGGAGGGGCTTACCGACAATTACGTGCGGGTGTATTTTTCGGGGCCGGCCGATTTGCGTGGAAAGCTTGTCAACGTGCAGGTTACGGGTTTAAGTGGAACCGGGGTGGTGGGCAGAATAATTTAAAAATAATGCAGGATTTTACGCCGGCATGTTGAAACTACTATAAGGTCCCCACCGGCAGGGAGGAGGTGGAAAAGGTGCAGGACTGCATTTTCTGCAAGATAGTGAACCGTGAAATACCGGCGGAAATTGTTTACGAGGATGACAACGTGCTGGCTTTCAAGGACATCAACCCGGCGGCTCCTATCCACCTGTTGTTTATTCCCAAGAAACACATTCCTACTTTCTTTGACCTGCAGCCCGAGGACAGTAAAATAATCGGCGAGGTACAAAGGGCCACCGCTAAAGTGGCCGAGGAACTGGGACTTAGGGAACGGGGATATAGGCTCGTTTCCAACTGTCTGGAAGACGCCGGGCAGCTGGTGTTTCATATACATTACCATTTTTTGGCAGGAAGGCCCTTGCAATGGCCCCCCGGGTAATTGACTGCCCCGGTGGGTTGTTGTATAATGGCGCCGTGC
Organism: uncultured Peptococcaceae bacterium; assembly: GCA_913064925.1. Classification (GTDB taxonomy): domain Bacteria; phylum Bacillota; class Desulfotomaculia; order Desulfotomaculales; family Desulfallaceae; genus CAJYBN01. The sequence continues at coordinate 2,117 of CAJYBN010000266.1, read as the reverse complement.
TGTAATATATCAATTGGGGGTTGTTGTTTTACTTTATGGCCGCAAGGTTTTACTTTGCGCTTCAGCGGAGGGGAGGGAAAATAAGTGGCGGAAGTAAGAGTAGGTAAAAACGAAACCCTGGACAGTGCCCTCCGGCGCTTCAAGCGCACCTGCCAAAAGGCGGGGGTTCTCGCTGAAGCCAGAAAACACGAGCACTACGAAAAGCCAAGCGTGAGAAGGAAGAAAAAATCGGAAGCCGCTCGGAAACGTAAAATAAGGTTCCGGTAGGCGGATTTATATTGCCCGGCACGAAAAGGCCGGGCATTAAAGTATTTTGATTATGACCTGGGGGTGCGTAAAAGTTGTCGCCCGATCTGGTTCCGTGGCTGGCCGCGCTGGCTTTTTTTCTGGGTCTGCTGGCGCTGGTGCTGGAGATTTTTGTCATACCCGGTTTCGGTGTCGCCGGCATAGCCGGCATTATATTAATCGGTTGGGGGATACTGCTGTTAAGCGTTGATGTGGTGCATGCGTTTAAAGCACTGGTGGTTGCTCTGCTGCTCAGCGTCATTTTATTTTTCCTGGGGATAAAGTTTATGTCTAAGATTAATTTTTGGCAAAAAATCACTCTGGGCGCCAGGCAGTATAAGGAAGCGGGGTACATGGCCCCCAGGGAGGGCCTCGGGCGGTATGCCGGCATGGAGGGAGTGGCCGTAACGCCGCTGCACCCGGCGGGAACCGTCGAGGTAAACGGCGAGCGCCTGGATGTCGTCAGTGAAGGAGGTTATATCCCGGCGGGAACCAAAATTCGCATCGCCAGGGTGGAAGGCGGCCGCATAACGGTCAGGCCGCTTCAGTAAAGGGGCACTGGCGGCCTTTTCTGAACTTGGTCTGTTATATTAACAAAAACAAAGGAGGTTTCTGTTGTTGGTAAGTGGACTTGTTACCCTGATTATTTTACTGGTATTGATACTGGTGGCGGTGGTCATTGTTTTCAGTTTTATCCCGGTGGGCCTGTGGATTTCCGCTTTGGCCGCCGGCGTTCGGGTGGGCATAATCACCCTTATCGGCATGCGCCTGCGCCGCGTTCCCCCCGCCCGCATCGTGAACCCATTGATTAAGGCGGATAAGGCCGGGCTGGACATAACCGTCAACCAGCTTGAAGCCCATTACCTGGCCGGCGGCAACGTAGACCGGGTGGTGGATGCCCTGATTGCTTCAGAACGCGCCGATATAAAATTGCCCTTCGAGCGGGCGGCGGCCATCGACCTGGCCGGCAGAGACGTGCTGGAAGCGGTGCAGATGAGCGTTAACCCCAAGGTCATTCAAACGCCCTGGGTGTCGGCCGTGGCCAAGGACGGTATCGAAGTTAAGGTGGTGGCTCGTGTTACGGTGCGGGCCAATATTGACCGCCTGGTCGGCGGTGCCGGGGAAGAAACCATTTTAGCCCGGGTGGGCGAGGGCGTGGTTACCAGCGTGGGTAGTTCCCTCACCCACAAGGAAGTGCTGGAGAACCCGGATTCCATTTCCAAGGTGGTGCTGGAAAAGGGTTTGGACGCCGGCACGGCATTTGAAATCCTGTCCATTGACATCGCCGACGTCGACGTGGGAAGGAACATAGGCGCCCAACTGCAGACCGACCAGGCGGAAGCCGACAAACGCATCGCCCAGGCCAAGGCCGAGGAGCGCCGTGCTATGGCGGCGGCACGCGAACAGGAAATGAAGGCCGCCGTGGAGGAAATGCGGGCTAAGGTCGTGGAGGCCGAAGCGCAGGTGCCTATGGCTCTGGCCGAGGCGCTGAGGCAGGGCAGGCTGGGCGTCATGGATTACTACAACATGCAGAATCTCATGGCCGACACCAGCATGCGGCGGAGCATTTCCAAGCTGGGAGAGGACGAGGAAGAGGGCGGGAATGCGGGTTCCAAGTGAGCACGGGGGTAATAACCCATGAAAACGATTATCTTTCTCATTGCTATCATTTTTATCATCATGCGGGCGCTGGCAAGAACCGGGCAGACCCGGCACTCCAGGCCCGGTCTGCCCGGCGGGCAGCGCTTGCCGGGAGAAGACCTCCCGCTGCCCGGTCCCTGGGATTTGCCGGGCGGCGACAAGGACGCACCGCTGCCCGGTCCCTGGGAGGA
>CAJYBN010000265.1 GCA_913064925.1 uncultured Peptococcaceae bacterium | reverse complement strand
CGTACATCCCCGGGCGCATTAAATTGGCCATGCAGGCATCGAGACCGACATAGTTTTTGTAAATCTCCTTCTTGTGCAGCACGGTGGCCACCAGGTAACCGTAAGGACCGGTAATCAGCCGCCCGCATTCCATGGCCAGCTTCACGGGATGCAGGCCGTTGGCCACGATCTTGTCCTCGTAGGATCGCTTGATACCGCGGCTTAAGCAATCCAAGTCGACGGGTTCTTCCTCCGGCCGGTAGGGTATACCGATGCCGCCCCCGAAGTTCACAAACTCCACCTTAATACCCAGGGTGCGGGATATTTCTATAACCAGGTCAAACATCATGTTGGCCGTCTCGATAAAATAGTTGGAATCCAGCTCGTTGGAAATCACCATGGTATGCAGCCCAAACCGCTTGACGCCCTTGGCCTGCATAATTCTATAAGCATCCAGCAGCTGCTTCCGCGTTAGCCCGTACTTGGACTCTTCCGGGTTGCCGATGATGGGATTGCCGCCCTCGCGCAGCGGGCCGGGATTGTAACGAAAGCAAATGACTTCTGGGATCCCGGCGTTCTTCTCCAAAAATTCTATATGGCTGATATCGTCGAGGTTAATTATGGCGCCCAGCTCGCTGGCCTTTTGATATTCGTGAGCAGGGGTGTCGTTGGAGGAAAAAATGATTTCCTCACCGCTTAGTCCCACTTTTTCCGCCAATATCAGCTCCGGCAAAGAGCTGCAGTCGGCTCCGAATTCTTCTTCGTACAATATTTTTAAAATATGGGGGTTGGGCGTGGCTTTAACGGCGAAATACTCCTTAAACCCGGGCGTCCAGTCAAACGCCGCCAGCAGTTTGCGCGCGTTGGCCCGTATGGCCTTCTCATCGTAAATATAAAAAGGTGTGGGATACTGCTCGATTATTTTCATAAGTTGTTCCTTAGAAAAAGGCAATTTTTTTTCTACCATTGATTGTCCTCCATAACATGTTGTGCAATGCGTGCCGTGCCCTGTAGATTACCTGTCAGCATGCCGCAAGTCACTGAATTGATTATATAGTTGTTAGTCAATTAAAGCAAGTTTTGGCTGAAACCTGGGCTGAAACTTGCCCGCTACAAAGGTTAAAGGAGGTTGATGAATTTTGCAGGTGGTATTCCACGAGCGTTGCCGGGAAGTATACACCTCTGACCCGGCCGCCGCGCCCGGGCGGCTGGACAGCGCAGTCAGCGAACTGCGCAGCCTTTACGCGTTCGTTGAACCCGCGCCAGCAAGCGAAGAAGACATATTGCTAGTACATTCCCGCCGGCACCTGGATCGCATTAAAAAAAACCGGCTGCTTTACGAAATTGCCGCGCTGGCGGCGGGCGGGGCTATACAAGCAGCTGACTTGGCCGTAAACGGCGATCCGGCATTCGCCCTGATCAGACCGCCCGGCCACCACGCCAGCCGCGAATCATGCTGGGGTTTTTGCTGGTTCAACAACATTGCCATAGCTGTGGAAAAGATAAGGCACCAAGCCAAAATTGAGCGGGTCTTGATTATCGACATCGACCTGCATTTCGGGGACGGTACCAGCAATATATTTGCCGGCAACCCGCAGGTTGATTACTACCACATGGATGGCATTAACGACTTGGCCCGTTACTTACAAAAGGCGGCAAGCTGCGACCTGGTTGCCGTGTCCGCAGGCTTTGACCGCCACGTGGATGACTGGGGGGGAATGCTTACCACAGAGGACTATACCACCATAGGAGAATTAATTGGTGATTACGCGCATAGATCCTGCGGCGGCAGGGTGTTTGCCGTGTTGGAAGGTGGCTACAACCATGCAGTTTTGGGCAAAAACGTGCTGGCTTTGCTGGCAGGCCTGAAGCAGCGCTAACCAAGCGAGATTAAATGACTTGGTTCGAGCCGGCGCGCGTACCAGGGCGCTTACTTTTCTTCCTCCGCTATGCCAAGATTTGTTCCGCATCTTTTAACGTCGTTCCGCTCCAGGAACAGATGCGCCCATAATGGTTTTCAATAGCCCCCGGGAATACGTTTATTCCCGGTCTTTTTGTGACCACCGCCGGCAAATCACTTTTTTGCTGCCGCAATGAGGGAGCCGGCGCGCTGATCAGGAAGACTTGTAGGGGGATTTTGTCCCGCAATAAAAAACAAAGGGGGGATGTGCATTGGAATATAGCCTTACGCCTTTGACGTGGTTTTGGCTGTGCGTGCCCACCGGACTGATCTTTATACTGTCGTTAAAATGGCTTTGAGGTAGCCCGCCGGCTGTCTCAAAGTGTTAACAAAAAACGCTTCCATTACCTTTGCCTATTCCAAAATCCGCGCCGGACAACTCTAATGTTCGCTAAGCAGCAGGATTGGCAACCGGTAACCTGCAAGAACTTTCGAACAAAGGTTATTCCCTCGTCAATAGACTGTAATACCTGTTCCTTTTCTATATTGTCCATTTCTTCCCATTGTTTCCCGCGAAGGTATTTTCCCATAATATTTTCAATTTGCCGTTGTGTAAAACCAAGCGCCTTCATTTTAAGTTCAATTTCGCCAAGTTTATACCTCACTGGAACCACTCCCACTGCTCCGAGGAATCTTCCCAACCCCGCCCTTGATTGGCATATGTTTTTTTGGAGGGGAGAAGTCGGAGTCGAACCGGACTCCCGCCTGGGTTGCAGGCAGGCCAACGGGTTTGCAGCCCGCGGGGGGACCGTCCCCTTTCTCCCCATAAACATATTAACATAAATATATTTTATTACTCAAATAAATATATATTATTGTACATATGCAAATTATAAATTACATTGATGTGTTCTAAGGGCACAAAATGCTTGCAAAGCCTCAAATCATTGGTAAAGTTCATCCCTCCCCTCACGGGCGGGGATTTCCCGGCAGGTTGGTTAAATTGCCGAATGTCCAGTTTATTCTTGTATTTTCTTGCAAAGTTTTACGCGTAAGATGTTCCAATGTTAAAAATTGGCTGCTGGCAACAAAGCTGGGCTCAGTTTGCCTTTCCACCCACCACTGTTT
>CAJYBN010000264.1 GCA_913064925.1 uncultured Peptococcaceae bacterium | reverse complement strand
GTGCTCTTCCGATCTCTAGCACTTTGGCCACCTCGCCAGCGCGCACCACGTAGTGCGTCGCTCCCGTACAGCTAATAACTATGTCGGCCGTCGCTAAGTAAAGATAAAGGTGGTCAAACCGTACGGCTCGGCCGCCAAACTGCCTGGCCAAGTACTCGGCACGCTCGTAAGAACGGTTGGAAACTATCACCCCGGAAACACCGTTGGTCACCAGGTGTTTGGCGGTCAGCTCGCTCATTTTACCTGCTCCCACCACCAGCACAGACCTGCCGGTTAAACTGCCGAAAACCTGCTTGGCTTTTTCCACGGCAGCATAGCTTATAGAAACGGCGTGATGATCTATGCCAGTTTCAGTGCGCGCGCGCTTGCCCACAGCCAGGGCCTTGTTGAAAAGAGTATTCAGCACCTTGTCGGTGGATGCATGCTGGTGAGCCAACTGGTAAGCCGTTTTCACCTGACCCAAAATTTGGGTTTCGCCCAAAAGCATGGAATCAAGGCCTGCTGCCACACGGAATAAATGCTGGACGCATTTGTTTTGAGTCAAGGTGTAAGTATGCTTGTTGATCAGTTTGACTTCCAGCCCGGATTTGTGGCATAAAAAGCCTTTCACGGACGAATGACCGGTTTCAACGTCCGTGACATGGGCGTATATTTCGGTGCGGTTGCAGGTGGAAACAATGACGCTCCCCTGTATGGAGGGAAAAGTAAGTAAATGGGCGTATGCATCCTTCAGGGAATTTTCGGAAAAGGACAGCCGTTCTCTAATGTCCACCGGAGCAGTTTTATGATTAACCCCCACTACCAGTACAGGCACGTTTGACCCGCTCCTTTGCTTTTTCAATATCTCCTTGCTGAAGCAACTGAAAAGTTTTTTCATCTACCAAGTTGTTCAAGACGCTCTTTCTTTTGCCGGCGTCCGCTTCGTTTTTTTTGACCTGCTCGCGCATCTCGCCCAGGAAGGAAACGAACTCGGCAAAGTGGTTCCCGAATTGACTTTCTAATTTTTCCCTGATAATTCTAGCCAAGTGCGGGCTTTTGCCCGACGTAGAAACTGCTATTTGCAGCGGCCCCCTATGTACCACGGAGGGTACGATAAAACTACAACGATCGGGCTTATCCACCACGTTGACCATGATGTTGCGGGCGGCGCAATCCTTAGATACAGCCTGATTCGTCAGGTCGTCATCAGTGGCACTGACAGCTAAAAAGACGCCGTTCAAATCGCTTGCTCGATAACGACCTGCGCGATGGTTGACCCGGCCCTGTTTCACTAATTCCTGCAGGGCGCCGGTTAAGGTGGGGCTTACTACTTGGACGCGGGCTCCGTATTCCAACAGGGATTTAATTTTTCTTTCCGCCACTGCGCCGCCACCCACCACCAAGCATTTTTTGCCGGTTAGGTCCAGGAAAACAGGGTAATAAGGCAAAGTACACCACCCTTTGGCAACAGCTTGGTCCGTTAGAACTGTCTTACGGCAATAAAATCGGCGATGTCCAGCATGGTTTTCTTTACAGGAACGTCTGGTAATAAATGCAGTTCCTTTTTCGCCTTGTTAATATATTTTCGAGCAATATCGCTGGAATAATCCAAACCCCCGCATTTTTCTATTAAGGCGATGGCCTCGTCAACTTCTTCGTCGCTTTTATCCGGTTTGATAACCAGTTGATGAAGTCTCTCTCGCTCGGGGCTGTTTTGCAGCGCGTAGATGGCCGGTAGCGTAATAATTCCTTGCTTCAAATCGCCGCCCACGGGTTTGCCGAGTTTCGCTTGTTTAGCGGTCATATCCAAAATATCGTCGGTTATTTGAAAGGCCATCCCGATGTGATGGCCGAAACGCCGCAAAGTTTGGTGCAAATGTGCCGGAGCGCCGCATGCCACCGCTCCCAGCTGGCAGGAGGCGGATATTAACAGGGCGGTTTTCCTGTTTATGCGGTAAAAATAATCTTTGATTGTTTGATTGGTATTAAAGGAAGAAGATATTTGCAGTATCTCACCTTCGCACATTTTCACGCTGGTGTCGGCCAGCACCCTGGTTATAAGCGGGTTTTCGTAATGAGAAATTAAAATGAGCGATTTACCCAGCAGGTAATCACCAAGATGGGTGGAAATTTTATTGCCCCACCTGGCTTTTACGGTAGGGATTCCCCTGCGAGTCAGGGATGAATCAACCACGTCGTCATGTACCAGCGTAGCCATGTGTATTAATTCCAGCGCCACGGCAAGAGGCAGTAACTTATCCAGGTCGTAATTATAAAATTTGCCACCCAGCAAGCAAAATGCGGGTCGCAAACGCTTACCTCCAGCATTGATAAGGTGTATTGACGCTTCCGTCAACAGTGGGTCGGCATGACGAACGGTTTCTTTTAGTTTGTCCTCCACAATATTGAGAGCATATTTTATTTCACCAAAGAAATCCAGCACCTATGTTCACCCACTTGTTGTGAAAGACAGCTCTTGCTCGCAATACAATTATAAAAACTTCGACGATAGAGGGTAATAATCCTCCCGCAACGGGCAATTTAAACAACGAGATTAGTTGCAAAATCCACTTTACTAGATTATTATATTTTGCCCATAAAATCAATGGAATTGTATACAGGCAAACTTGTTTATTCTGGGCTTATTTGTTATAATACCAATTGCCGTTTGGTGTCGGATACGGGGGTGGATGGGGCCTGGTGGCCCTCCTGGTCTTCAAAACCAGTCGTGGGGCGGCGATCCCGTCCCTGGTGAGTTCGATTCTCACACACTCCCGCCACGTAAGGCTTTAAGGCGTTTTGACAGCTTTTGTCAGACGCCTTTTTTGCTGTCTTAAAAGTGAGAAACCAGTCGGTTTGAAATGGTGTGTAATAAAGCTTCTTCGTATTTGTCACCGGTTATTGTTGGATTTTGCCTATGCCGGTTATGGGCTAAGCACTTTGGTACCCACATATACCCCAGGGCCATCTGGACCGTTTTCGTGAATCCTCCCTCCAACTGAAGTGGAGGGCATCCATCCATAGGCACGGGCGAAGCCTCGGCATCCGGCAG
>CAJYBN010000263.1 GCA_913064925.1 uncultured Peptococcaceae bacterium | reverse complement strand
CAGTGCGAGGAAATGATCAGGCAGGGCAGGGTCAGGGTCAACGGGAAAACCATCCTCGTGCCGGGATGTAAAATCGACCCGGCCGAAGACAGGGTGGAGGTTGACGGCAGGGTCCTGCAAAAGCCGGAAAAAAAAGTGTATATCATGCTGCATAAGCCAGCGGGGTACGTGACAACGATGAAGGACCCCCAGGGCCGTCGCAAGGTAACAGACTTGTTGTGCGGCGTAAAGCAGCGGGTTTTCCCCGTGGGGAGGCTTGACTACCAAACCGAGGGATTGCTGCTTCTGACCAATGACGGCGACCTGGCCTATGCCCTGACTCACCCGCGACACGAAGTAGCCAAAACGTACTTGGCCAGAGTGCAGGGAATCCCGACCCGCCACAAGCTGGACGCGCTGGCACGGGGGATAATGCTGGAGGACGGGCCCACCGCGCCGGCCCGGGTGCGGCTATTGCGGGTGGAAGGAGGCGACGCCCTGCTGGAAATTACCATTCATGAGGGTAGGAACAGGCAGGTGCGCCGCATGTGCCAGTCCGTCGGTCACCCGGTCAAGCACCTGCGCAGGGTGCGCCTGGGGCCCCTGAAACTGGGTAACTTGCGGCCCGGCCAGTACCGCTACCTGCAGTTTCGTGAGGTAAAAAGGTTGAAAAAAACGGCAAAACTGTAGTTACGTCCCTTTACCCGGGCAGGATATTGTTCCGCACTGGTAGAATTAAGTGTAAACTCCGGACGGAGGTGCAGCGGAAATGAAAGATGCGGAACAAAACGGGACAGGCAAATTAAAGGTTAGGATAAGGTTGGACATCAAGGGACAGTCCCGGCCCGGTCGCTTTTTGTTCGGCGGCAAGCCCATGGTCAAGGTCGCCGAAGAGGCGCGGGAACAACAAGTAGCTGTGTTCCGCAATGTACCCATCCAGGGTGTACATATAGATGACATAGACATGAGCATTGATGTTTACACGGTGCGGGACGACGTGCGCAATAGCGAAGTTGCCTACGCCCCTGTTATTCTGTCCATTACGGCGGAAAACATAGAGGATTTGTTGAGGTTCATCGCCCGGGAGGATTTTCGCAAAATCGAAGTAATTGAGCCGGGCGGCGTGGTGCTGAACCGCCACGAGATGGAGCGGCTGCTTTTCAAATTCCACGAAGAGATGAAAAGCCAAATGGAACACCTGGAAAAGAAATATAACCTGCGCTAATAAACCAAAACAGCACGGCATATATCATGTTAAAAAAGAAAAGGGGATGATGCCGTGCGCAAGGATTTTCTTTACTGGGGGTCAAGGCTGGAACGCTGGCTGTTAAGGGCAGTAGTTCTCTGCGCGGTGGTGCTGGTGGCAGTTCAGTGGTTTGCCTATGACCCGGCGGTGCGGGTGATAAGCCAGGTTGACGAGGGTTTGACGGGCGGCAACGGAACGTCATATGCCCACCTGGAGCACCTTGTAACCTTTCAACTGTTGGATTATAGCACTTTGCCCAAGGCGGCGATAATGGTCAACGGCGAAAAAAAGGGCTGCTTTACGCACCGGTATGTTACCGTGGCGGTCGATGACGGCGCAGTGCTGGCCATCGACGCCAGGTTTTACCAACAGCCGGTTTCCGTTAAGGTCATAGAAACATACGGCGACGTGCAATGGCCGCCCGCGGGCACGGTATTTGCCGTGCACGGTACAGTGCGGGAGATTGGCAAGGTGGTTGTCAGAGGAGAGAGGGAGAAACAATAATGGTCGGGGGTGCAAATAAAATGACACCGCTGGGTAGCCGGGAGGTAGCCAGGGCCGCGATAAAAATGGCCCTCTCGGAAAGCAGGGAACAGGAAAGGGAATATAAAGCCCGGTTTTTAAAGATCGGCATTAAGACGGCGGCAGTAGATCACGGCGGCGATTTCATCGCTTCGGTCAATAAAATCACGGAAAGGGCCGTGGTGGCTGCCAAGCGCGAAGGCGTAATACGGGAAGTGCATGCCGACGAGGGCGCCGTGGCCGGCGCCACCAGAGAGGCGCTTACCCAGATAATGCCCAAGGCGCTGGGATTGAACGTGGGAGGTAAAATCGGCATTGCCAGGTACCAGGACCACATCAGCGTGGCCGTGTTTTTCGGCGTGGGCCTGCTGCACCTGGACGAGGTGGCCATTGGACTCGGCCACCGGGCGGTGTCGCCTTGAACAAAGAGGTGCACGTGCCGGCTATAACTGGCCGGCGCATCAAATGGTCCGGGGGATTGCACTATGCGCGGCATCAGAGGGGCAATAACGGTGGAAGAAAATTCGGCAAGGGCCATTGGCCGGGCCACCCGCGAATTATTGCAGGCCATGATGGAAGCAAACAATGTCCGGGTCGAGGATATTATAAGCGTGTTTTTCACCCTTACCAGCGACTTGAACGCTGCGTTTCCCGCTGCCACGGCCAGAGAAATGCCGGGCTGGAACCGCATACCTATGCTTTGCGCCGTGGAAGTAGACGTACCCGGCAGTTTAGGCAGGTGCATCAGGGTGCTGATGCTGGCGGATATTAATCTTGGACAGCGGGAAATAAAACACGTATACTTGCGTGAGGCGGCCAAGCTCCGTCCCGACCTAGGAGAATAAATGCCTGTATATTGCACCGGAATGTAAAAAATGTTAAAATAATGACGCGGTAGTATGGTTGAAGTTATAAAAATTTTAGTACGGTAGGATGGTAGGGGGCGATGTCTTATGTGTACATAAACCTCCCAGGGGGAGTTTTTGTTTTTTTGGCGGAAAAAATGTAAATCATGAAAACAAAGCGGAGGTATAGCTGATGATTGTAGTGATGAATCACAACGCCAGCAGCGTTGATATAGAAAGAATAACCAAAAAGCTGACAGATGCCGGTTTTCAGATTCATATTTCCCGGGGAGTGGAAAGGACCATCATTGGAGCAATCGGCGATAAGACCCGGTTGAACGATCTTTCGCTGGAGGCCATGCCCGGTGTGGAAAAAGTAGTGCCCATTTTGCAGCCTTACAAGCTGGCCAGCAGGGTATACATGGATAGCCCCACCGTGGTTAAAGTAG
>CAJYBN010000262.1 GCA_913064925.1 uncultured Peptococcaceae bacterium | reverse complement strand
GAGCGGAACCTGGCTGAGCAAGAATACCCGTTCCTGCTGGTGGACGCCCTGGTCATCCGCGTGCGGAAGAATGGCCGGGTACGGCTCTCGAGCGTGCTGATCGCGACCGGTATCAACCGGGAAGGCTACCGTGGGATCCTGGGACTGATGGTCGGCGACAGCGAATCAGAAGCCAGCTGGTCTGAATTCTTCGGTCGTCTCAAGGAGCGGGGGCTTCACGGAGTGGACCTGGTCGTTTCGGATGACCATAAAGGCCTCGTGAAAGCCGTGGAGACCCACTTTCAGGGAGCGACGTGGCAGCGGTGCCAGACCCACTTTATCCGAAACATCCTGGACGCCTGCCCCAAGTCTCTGCAACGTGAACTGCACGGGCGGTTACGGCTGATCTTTGACGCGCCGGACCTGGCGACGGCACGGCGGCTTATGGACGACGTGATCCGGGATTATGCCGAACGGGCTCCTAGGGCAATCGAACGGCTGGAAGCTGGCTTTGAGGATGCGATGGCAGTGATGGCGTTGCCTGAGCGGTATCGGAAGCGCCTGCGGACCATCAACGGCGTGGAGCGACTCAATCAGGAGATCCGCCGGCGCGAGCGGGTGATCCGAATCTTCCCCAACGAGGAGTCGGCGATGCGGTTGCTCGGAGCGGTTCTCATGGAAATCGACGAGGCTTGGAGTACTGGCAATCGCTATTTTGACATGACGGAGTACTGGGAGTGGAAAGCCCGCACAGAACGGGACCAAGCTGTAAAGAAGGGTAGTCGTTCTCAGGCAGCCTAGAACAAAGCTACCTCATCTGCCAGGGGAGCATTTTTACACCAAAATCCGGACTCGACCGGCATTTTGGTGCTACCTATCGACTCTTTTTAACAAAGTTTTTAGCGGTTCAGGCGTATAATTAGTGAAAACTAGCTTAATGGCAATGCGAACAACAAGTAGATTGACGCCGCTCCCGGCTATTTTAGTGAAAACTAGCGGCTTCAATGGGGGGTTTGCTTGTGTTCGGCACCGTTATTGATCCGGGGATCAAACCGCTGGTGGATGCCATGAACAATTCGGGATGGGTAATTACCGTATCCAGCTGTGAAGGACACGACGGCTCCGATCCATACGTGGCTTTTTACTGTCGTGCTGATAAAATCAATTTGTTATGCAACATCATGGACGACGTGGAGCACGAGTTATTTCCACTAGTCGTTTTTAATTGCTGCCTGGTGCACGATTCAGAAGTGCACGGCAGCCAGCGCGACGCGCCGGCGGGTTGGGTGGCGCTGCACATGCAGTGCAAGCTGTCAGTTAAGGGACAATACGACAGGCCGGTGGCCAAGCATATGGTTTTAGGCGCCCTTGTACAGCGTTTCAGTCTTTGGGCTTCGCACCGCCGGTAAACATCACCGGCCAGCTGTTTAGTGCGGTACGGTGGGCGGTTTTATTTTGAACTGCTTGTTGAAGTCCCATAGTTCCAGGGAGATTTCCAGCTTGTTTTTCTTGCCGTGCTTGCCGCGGGCCTCGATGCGGGCTTTGCGAATAACTTGCTCTTGCGGGTCTATCCAGACCCGGTAAATGAAATCGTCGTAGTTTAATTCCATGAGCGAATTCTGCACAATGGGTCGCAGCTCAAGCAGTTTCAGCTTTTTGCCGTTGATTTCTTCAGATTTCAAAGCCTTGATGGCCGGGACGTCTTTAAAATTGAAATTGCCCAGCGGGTTAAATTCAGTGACGAATAATTCTGCTACCGCCATTTTGTTGTCCTCCAAAATTGACCAGCTTTCTGACCAGTAGCCCTTGATGTAAGTTTTGTTTCCCGTATGGATAAACTCCACCGGCATGTCCTGCATGGTTCCGGTGATGTGCACGCTGTCGGGAGCTACGCGTTTACCCTGGACGTCGGAAATTACCGCATCGCCAAGCTTGACCCGCATGCTGAAGGAGCAGGAATTGCTGTTGAGCGTATTTTCCAAAGCGGCCGCAAACAGTTCCTCTGGTGAAATGCAGATGCCGGCCAGGAACGAGCCTGCGCCGCGGTAAACCGCGAAAATTATACATATGACAGCGATTAGCCCGGCCAGTAGTCTGGTATTGATAGCTACCCAGCGCGTTCCAACCAAATAAAATTCACCCCTTTACCGGCCCGAGGGTCCGGTGACTCCCGCCCAATGAGCGTTCCGTAAGATGTATACGAAACGATTCCCGTAAATATTCCTTTGCGCAGGCAGAAGAAACCTGTTTTTTACACCTTCGTTGTGTTAGAATATCAATGTTTAATAATACAGGAAAGGATGCTGGCGCTTGAATATACGGGAAATGCAGCAGGAAGTCGACCGCTGGATAAGCCAATTCGAAGAAGGTTACTGGCCTCCGCTGGCCATGCTGGCCCGCCTTATCGAGGAGGTAGGGGAACTCGCCCGCGAGGTAAACCATCGATTTGGCACCAAACCCAAAAAGCCGGAGGAGCCAGAAGGCGATTTGGCCCTTGAACTGGGAGATATATTATTCATCATTATTTGTTATGCCAATGCGCTGGGCATTGACCTCGAACAAGCCTTCGGCAAAGTAATGGATAAATACAGGCAGCGCGATTCCCATAGGTGGACCAGAAAAGAATAAACAACAGGAGGAAGTCAACATGGCCACTATCGTTCCCTTGTGCGGTTGGCGTTACGATGAAGAACGGGCCGGCTCCATCAGGAACCTGGTAACGCCACCCTATGATGTAATAGACGCGGCTGCCCAAGAAGAGTATTATCGCCGCAGCCCGTACAACATCATACGCCTCGAATATGGTAAAGAATTACCTGGCGACGATGCGCGGAATAATCGGTACACGCGTGCAGCGGAATGCTTTTACCAATGGCGATCGGCAGGAATTTTGCAACCGGAGAAGCGGCCTGCCGTTTACCTGTACCGGCAGCGGTTTGACGCGGGTGGAGAGAGTCTTGTACGCACGGGTGTAATCTGCGGGGTCAAGCTGGAACCTTACGAAAAGGGAATTATTTTGCCCCACGAAGAAACCATGCCCAAGCATAAAGCAGACAGACTGGCTCTGATGCGAGCTTGT
>CAJYBN010000261.1 GCA_913064925.1 uncultured Peptococcaceae bacterium | reverse complement strand
TGACGCAGGGGCGCCTCAAGGTGGACGACCTGAATCCCGAGGCCGCCATGGCCCTGATGCTTTACCGTTGGAAAACCATCCTTATCTGGCTGGATGTCGTGAGGTGAGCCGGGTTGCTTGACCAAAGCCGCACCGCATCCTTTAAAAGCTCCCTGGCGAAGCGGCTTTTCTCCAATTCATCCACGGTATATATGAAAAGATCCAGCCCCAGGGGAAAGCTGTCCGGCAGGTAATGCGGCACCCTATCGTGAGGCATTCTGCCGTCGTCTTTAATTACGATTAAAAGGTCCACGTCGCTGTACGGGCTGTAATTTCCCTTGGCCCACGAGCCGCAGAGGTGAACTTCCAGCACCTCGGGCCTTGTTTTCAGCCTTTTGACAAGCGTTTCCAGGGCGTTAATGACAGCGGTTTTATTCGTTGATATGATTCTTACAGAACTCAATAATCTCCCCCGCAATCTCTATGGCCGTGTCCGCTTCCCCAGAAGTGTAAAAGTCGGTTGGAGCGCCGCTCTCAAAACCGTTGGGGTAACGGGCGGGAATATAATGCTTATCTATAACCTTGGCTTTGTCAATCAATTCCTTCGGGACGACAACATTACCGGGCAGGTTTGCCAGCAGGATTGACACCGTATGGCCCCATGCATCCAGGTGGAGCTTCTGAAAAAGAGCTTTCACCGCTTTTTCCGCCGCCTGTTGGGCGGCGAAACAGGACCACTCAAAGTCCCCCGCTTTGCGTGAATTAACGGCGTGCCTCAAGTCGGCTTCCGCCTGCTTCATCCAGTCTCTGCTTCTTTCCGGCAATTTAAGCACCCACTTTATCAGCTTATATTATTTACTTACCTGTCTATAAAACATATCATTACATCAGGCTTATGTCAATAAATGGAATGGCAGCGGAATGACGGTGGAGTTCGATGTTTTGCGTGTTTCAGCGACTGGTTGGTCCAATTTAACGTGATAATTTTTACCGAATCAATTAAAAAATACGCTTAATTGCCTCCCTTCTTTTGTGGCGTGTTCTACAGCATTGTTTACTATCATCCGCACAGTAAATAACCCTGCCGGAAATGGTCGCTTCAATGCTTTTATGCGCTGCCGGATCTGCCCCGGCGCCGTTTTCTTTCTGACGACGCTTGATTTTCCACCGGGATGTGCTAGACTTGGACATAAAGGAAATAAACGATCAATGTGGCATGTTGAAGAAAGGCGAGTTTGCTTATGTCAAAAAATTATGACAGCACAGGCATCGTGATCGTTAAACTGCAAAAGGCATTATCTTCCAGAGACGATGTCGCAGCGGCATATTTATTCGGCTCATACGGCACTGAGTATGAAACGGAATACAGTGATATCGACCTGGGTATCATCTTTTTGCCGGGTATAAATGCGGATTTCAAAAGAGAATTGGAACTGGAAGTTGCCCTGAGCCTGGCCCTGGGAACAGACCGGTTGGATGTGGTGAATCTGAACAAAGCGCCTATTCAACTGCGTTACCGGGCTATTTCGGAAGGCCGGTTGATATATGAAGCAGACTATATATCCACCAGTGATTTTATAGAAAAAACCCTCAAGTATTACCTTGATTACGCCTATTACCTGAAAAGCTTCTTCCGGGAGAGGAATAAAGCCTTGAAGGAGGCGTATACCGGTGGTGGATAAACAGGTTATCCTGCAAAAAGTCAATATCCTGGAAGACAATTTAACAAAAATGGAATTTCTGGCCGGGCTTCCGGAAAATGATTTTCTAGATAAGTTTTTCTATGTTGAATCCGCCAAGCATTTATTGCAAGTATCCGTTGAGGCTATGTTGGACATAACCAACCACATTATCGCGAGGGAACGTTACCGGTCTCCCAAGACTTATGCCGAGGCTTTTTTGGTTTTAGTGGAACAGGATATTTTACCAAAAGAAAAGAAAGCAAATTTTATACAAATGGCCCGGTTCAGGAACAGAGTGGTCCACTTGTACCACGAGCTGGATGATAAAGAAATATATCGAATTCTGCAAGAAAATCTGAACGATTTTCGGGTATTCATTGGGGCCATTGTCAGCAAGTTTTTGTAGAACTGGCTTAACCGCCCTTGCGCAGTATTCCTGGATTTCGCCGGGATTAAGGCCCTGCATGACATACTTTACGGCGAGCCTTTGGCGCAGGGTTGTTGACATTGAGCGCCAGCCTGTTGCGGATCAGCGTTTGACCGGACGGGGTCAGGATAAAGGTGTCAATAAATTTTGATAATACGGCAGGAATTTCGCGTGTTGCATTGAATTGAATAAAAAAGGATGGTAAGAATCATCTGCTGGGCCGCCGGAGCGGCATGTAGATATTGATGTTTTTGGCGAATTAAAGTTTGACAACATGAAGTATAATCGAAAATTCAACCATGGAGGTATGGCTTCACAGAAAGTGAAGGCGAGCTTTCATGGTTTTTGTTTTTCTTAAAAGGTTTAACAGAAGCAAGAACCACGAAGGTTCAATGCCTTTAATGAATAAAGGCAGGCTTTGTGGTCTTTTTATTTTCCCTTTATGGGAGGTATAGCGCATTATTGATTACTTCATGGGAGGGATCATCATTGGCGTTGCAACAGGAGGAACTTAAAAAGGTTATGCGCACGCGGTGGGATGAGAAGGGGATGGCTTACGACGATATGTGTGCACACGGGACGAAATCGCCGGAGGAAAAGGAGCTTTGGCGCAAGATACTTGAACGGCTGGGTCCCGGCGGGCTTTCTGTTCTGGACGTGGGGACGGGCACGGGGTTTGTGGCCTTGCTTCTGGCTGAGCTAGGTCACCGGGTAACGGGTATTGATTGGTCAAAGACCATGCTGGCCCTGGCCGGTGAGAAAGCACAGCGGGAAAACCTGGCTATTTCCTTTGTCGAGGGCGAAACAGAGAGCCTGCCTTTTGGAACCGGTACGTTCGATGCGGTAGTGGCACGCCACGTACTCTGGACTCTGACCGAACCGCAGCAGGCGCTTGCCGAATGGTACCGGGTACTTAAGCAAGGGGGGCGGGTGATGGCGGACTACTCCCACCGCGGTCCGGGCATGGCCGGCCACCA
>CAJYBN010000260.1 GCA_913064925.1 uncultured Peptococcaceae bacterium | reverse complement strand
GTTTTGGGTGGAAACCCAGATGGTTACCGTGTCGCCTTCGCGCACCGCCACGCCGGCCTCGGGTTCAATGTAGGCGTGTTCCACCATCTGGGTTGTGTAGGTCCCTTCAACCACCACGTCCGCCTCACGCATGGCCTTTGCCGCGTCTCCACGGCAAATCCGGCGGCGGTAAAGCAAGTTAGTGTCCCCGTGCACCTTGGGAGCACCCGGTTCCAGGGCTTGCTCCGGGTCAAACACGGGCTCCAGTTCTTCATAATCAACCCGCACCGCTTTTGCCGCCGCCTCCGCCTCCCGCGGGCCGGTTGCGGCCACCAGGGCCAGGGCGTCGCCCACCCGTCTGATTTTGTCATCAACCAGCACCGGCTCGTCTTTGACGATTATCCCCACCCTATTATGGCCGGGAACATCCTGGGCCGTAAGCACGGCAACCACCCCGGGCATTTTCAGGGCTGGGCCGGTGTCCACCTTTTTTAACAGCGCGTGGGGCACCGTGCTGCGCACCACCCGGGCATGCAGCATGCCCGGAAATTTCAAGTCGCCCGCGAATTTAGCCGCGCCGCACACTTTTTTGGCGCCGTCTTTTTGCCGTACCGAAGCGCCGACCATATGACGGGAGCCTGGCATATTCATCCCCCCTGCGAGGGTAGTAAGATCGCATTTAGTCAGTTCATTACACCCACCTGGTGCACACCGTCTTCTCGTCCATGAACAGCCGCATCGAGCCCATCCGTGACTTGGCCGTGCCCACGAAGGATTCCCGCCTGGACCCCAGTGGGAAAAAGGCGTAAGGCTGTGGTACGCCCAGGTTCACTCCCACGTTGCCCACGTTGACCTCGCGTATAAACTTGCGGGCGTTCTTGCCGCTTTGGGTCAAAATGCAGGCCGAGTGCCCGAGGTTGGTCTTGGTATTGATCCACTCGATGGCCTGGTCCAGGCTGTCGCACCTAATCAGGCCGGCTACCGGCCCGAAGGCCTCTTCTTTGGCCGTGGCCATGTCCACATGCACATCCTCCAAAATAGTGGGACCCAGGAAATTCCCGGCGGGGTAGTTATCCACCTTAATGTTCCTGCCGTCCAGCACCATCTTGGCTCCTTCCGCCAGGGCCCGGTCAATCCAGTCCAGTACCTTTTCTTTCCCCGCCCGGGTGGTCAGCGGGCCCAATTCAGTGGCCTCGTCCAGCCCGTAACCGACTTTCATACCGGCGGCGGCTTCCTTGAACTTGGCCTTCACCTCCTCGTAAATATCCCCGATTACCACCACATTGTCGGTTCCCAGGCAGCGCTGGCCGGTCATACCAAAACAGGCCCGGAGTAACCACTGCACCCCTTCGTCCAAATTGGCGTCGGGCATAATCACCACGTGGTTTTTGCCGTTGCCGTTGATGGAAGAGGTTTTGCCCAGTTTACCACACAGCGCGAAAAGCTCCCAGCCCGCCCGGTTGGAGCCAATAAACCCGACCCCCTTAATTTCGGGCTGCAGCAAAATGTCCTTATTGATATTTCTACCCCCGTGAATCAGGTTAATCACGCCAGGCGGAAAACCGGTCTCCTGCGCCACCCGGCAAATGTATTCCGCGGCCACGGGGTCCTGCCTGCTGGGGCTCACTACCACGGTGCAGCCGGCAGCCAGGGCGTATGGAACGAAGGATGACCAGGCGTGCATGGGAATGTTACCGGGGGTGATAATTAGGAAAGGCCCTAGCGGTTCCCAGGTAAGGTACTGGTCAATTCCCCTGGCCACCTGTTCCATGTGCTCATTTTCCTTCCTGAGGGAATACAGGGCGGAACAGGCGGACTCGATATTCTCGATCACCCGCCGGACGGAACCGATGGCCTCGCCGATGGTCCGCCCGTGATCCTGCACCAGCACGCGGGTTAACTCGTCGAAGTGCTCCTCGAACCTGGCCCGCATGTCGAAAAGAAGGCGGGCCCGGTCCCGCATGGGTACCTCGCGCCAGGTTTGAAATGCCTGGTGGGCCGCTTCCACCGCGGCGCGGGCTTCTTCCCGGGTGGCCGTGGGGAATTCCGAGATGATTTCCCCTGTGGCGGGGTTGGGATTCTCGTGTATTTCGCCGGATTTGGAGTCGATCCACTCTCCGTTAATGAAAAGTTTTTGTTTTCCGTAATGCTTTTTAACTTCAGGCAGCAAAGCCATTGTTTTACCCCTTTCCCTGCAAAGTGATAAAAATAACTAATTGTTTGAGTGTTAAAGATAAAATTACGCAAAAAACATGCCTAAACATATCAACCGTTTATCTTGGCTTTTTTTAGACAAGCGGTTGATTAAACATCAAAAATTGCAGCAAAATTGACACAAAAGTAGGTCAAATCTGATACATTGCGTCATTATTGCGCCATTTTTAGCTGCGCCTTTTGATCCCGTACTTGCGCATTTTGCGAACCAGAGTGGACCGGCTGATACCCAGTTTTTTAGCGGCCGTGATAGTGTTTTTACTTTTTTGCAGCACCTCGATAATGGCCAGCCTTTCGGTCTCTTCAAGGATCTGCTCCAGGTTGGCCGCCGGCAAAAGCCGGTCCCTGAAAACCGGGCGCATCCCCGGTACAGCGTGGTTCACCGGAAACTCATTCGCCCCCAGGATGTTGCTCTTGCTGGTCACCACCATGCGCTCCACCACGTTCACCAGTTCCCTTACGTTACCCGGCCAGTCATAGCTTTCCATCACGTCGATCAGCTCGGCGGACAGGACCTTTTCCAACCCGTACCTGCGGTTGAAATGCCGGACGTAATGCTGGGCCAGAGCCATAATATCCTCTTTACGCTCGCGCAGGGGCGGAATGTGCAGCGGCACCACGCTCAACCTGTAATACAGGTCTTCCCGGAAGCGGCCCTGGTTGACCAGCTCCAGCAAATTTTTGTTGCTGGCGGCGATCACCCTGACGTCCACCTTGATTACTTTCGACCCACCGATCCTGTTAAACTCTTTTTCCTGCACCACCCGCAGCAGCTTGACCTGCAAATCCAGCGGCATCTCGCTAATTTCATCCAAAAAAATGCTGCCGCCGTCCGCCAGTTCAAACAGCCCGGGCTTGCCCTCCCGGGCGGCGCCCGTGAAGGCGCCCGGCTCGTAACCAAACAACTCGGCCTCCAGCAAATCCCGGGGAATGGCGCCGCAATTGACTTTAATAAAGGACCTTTGA
>CAJYBN010000259.1 GCA_913064925.1 uncultured Peptococcaceae bacterium | reverse complement strand
AAAATTTATAATGTACTGCTATGCCTTAGTTAAATTCGACTTTGACGTAGCCCTGCGCTCCCGCAGGGGCGCTTTAATACTCAACCTCTTCCAAGCACAACCCGTGGGGCGGCATGGTCGGGCCGGCCCGCAGCCTGTCCCGGGAAGCGAGGATTTGCTTTATGGCTTCCGGTTCCATTTTACCTGCGCCCACCTGTACCAGCGTACCCACCATGATGCGCACCATGTGGTAAAGAAAACCGTCGCCCTTGAACACAAAATAAACCAAGGGGCCTTCCCGGCTCACGTCGGCGCGCCACAAAGTGCGCACCGTATCCCGCACGGTGGAACCGGCCGCCTGGAAACACTTGAAATCGCGGCGGCCCAGCAGGTGGACGGCGGCGGCAGACATGGCCTCTACGTCCAGGGGGGTAGGCCAAAAACAGCTGTACAACCGGTAAAAGGGAGAAGGAATGCGCCTGTTCCAGATGGTATAGCGGTAAGTCTTGGCCCGCGCTGAATAACGGGCGTGGAAGCCGGCCGCCACTTCCCGGGCGCCCGTCACCGCTATGTCCGGGGGAAGCACGCCGTTGACAGCCAGCGGGATACGTTCCACCGGTATGGGCCAGCCCGTGGCGTCAAAATTAACCACCTGGCCTCTGGCATGCACCCCGGCGTCAGTACGGCCGGCACCGATAACCTGCACTTTCCGGCCTGCCAGGCGGGACAGGCACTTTTCCAGCGTTTCCTGCACGGTAGGCAGGCCGGTGCCCCGCTGTTCCTGAAAACCGTGATAATTGGTGCCGTCATAGGCCACGGTGAGCATGATGTTGCGCAATCAACCACCCCGCAGTAAGCCGTTTACGCGGCGTACCGGCGCCCAGCGCCGGCCGGCTAGCGGTAGACTACCGCCGCCACCAATACCAGCAGGCTCGCCAGCACAGCCGCGTAATCCGCAGCTGTAAAACGCAGCACTGCCATGCGGGAGCGCTCGGCCCCCGCCTTATAGCACCGGATTTCCATGGCCAGGGCCAATTCGTCCGCCCGGCGGAAAATGTTGATCAGCAGCGGCACCAGGAAAGGCACCAGTGCCCTGGCCCGGTCCACCGGCCTGCCCCGGGTAAAACCGCCCCCCCTGGAGCGCTGGGCCATAAGCAGCAGCCGCGCCTCGTCAAAGAGAGTGGGCACAAAACGCAATGCCAGGTTTATGGTCATAGCCAGTTCCCGCACGGGCACGCCAGCCCGGGCCAGCGGCGCCAGGGTCCATTCCAGGGCGGCAGTAAGGCGCAAGGGTGTGGTGGTAAAGGTGACTACGGCGGCCAGCAAAAAAAGCATGCCCAGGCGCCAGGCCGTCCACGCCCCCGCCATCAAGCCCGGCACGGAAACGACAACAAAGCCGGCGGCAACCAGCGGCCTTCCGGGAGTGAACAGAGCCTGCAGGCAGAAACTGGCGATCAGCAGCAGCCACAGTGGTTTCAAGCTTTGCCAGTAAACACCCGGTTTAATACCGGATAATACCGTCGCCGCTGCCGCCAAAAGGGTCACCGCCAGCACGCCGGGCCAGCCGGATGCCAGCAAAGCCGCCGGCACCGCCATGGCAGCAGCAGCCAGCTTAGCCCGGGGGTCCAGCCCGTGCACCGGCGAGCGCCCCGGCAAGTACTGGCCCATGGTAATGCCGTTCAACCCGCACCAACCCCCCGGTACTTGGCCAGCATACGGCCCAGCAGGCGGGCGGCAGCGTCCGGCGTGAGCGGGGTTTCGGGCAGGCTCACGCCCGCTCCAGCCAGCCGTGCAGCCAGTTCAACGGTGTAGGGCGGCTCCAGCCCGGCATCCTGCAGCAACCCGGGCCGGGTGAGCACCTCCCCGGGAGGGCCGGCGCAAAACAACCGCCCTTTGCGCAGCACCGCCACCCGGTCGGCGTAAACGGCCGCGTCGTCCAGGTGGTGGGTAATGAGGATCACCGTGGTGCCGCAGCCGGCCTGCAGTTCCTTCAGCCTTTGCAGTATGTCGCGCCGGGCCCTGGGTTCCAGCCCGGCGCCCGGTTCGTCCAGTATCAATATTTCGGGCTGCATGGCCAGCACGCCGGCAATGGCCACGCGGCGGCGCATCCCGCCGCTCAGCGTTTCAGGGTCGGCCTGCTGCATTTCGCGCGCCACGCCCGCAGCGGCCATGGCCTGCCAAACCCTTTCCTGCAATTCCGTACCGCTCAGCCCCATATTACGGGGGCCGTAAGCGATGTCGTCGAACACCGTGGCGCTGAATATCTGCCGCTCGGGGAACTGGAAAACCAGTCCCACCCGGCGCCACAGCTCCTGCCGGTGCCTGCGGTCCGCCGTGTCCCCGCCCAGCACATGCACTCGGCCGCTGGTGGGCAGCAGCAGCCCGTTAAAGTGCTGCACCAGGGTGGACTTGCCGCTGCCGGCGGCACCCGCCAAGACCAGGAATTCGCCCTCCCGCACTTCCAGGTCCACATCCTGCAGGGCTGCCGTTTCCAGCGGCGTGCGGGGGAAATAAACATGGGTCAGCTTGCTCACGCTAATGCACGGCATAGGAAACACACCAGGTCTTCCATAGTCACGATGCCCGGCGGCACGGACAGGCCCTGTTCCGCCAGGGCGCGGGCCAGCGCAGCGCCGGGGGGAAGCTCCAGGCTTAGATCATGCAGCAGATCCGCTTGGCTAAACACTAATCCGGGAACGCCGTCGGCCGCCAGCACCCCCCCGCCCAGCACCCATACCCGGTCGGCCCGGGCGGCCTCGTCCATGTGGTGGGTGATCATGATCACCGCCATGCCGCCCGAAGCAAGCCGGCGGAGCACCCGAAAAACTTCCTGCCGGCCGGCCGGATCCAGCATGGATGTGGGTTCGTCCAGTACCAGGCACGAGGGGCGCAGGGCCAACAGCCCGGCTATGGCCAGGCGCTGCTTTTCGCCCCCGGACAGCAGGTGGGGCGGCCGCTCCCGCAGGTGTTCCAAGCCGGCTGCCGCCAGCGCGTCCTCCACCCGCCGCCGCACTTCGCCCGGCGGCAGGTTGAGGTTTTCCGGCCCGAAGGCGACGTCCTCCTCCACCCGGGCCGCCACCAGCTGGTTGTCCGGGTTTTGCAGCACAAGCCCCACCCGTTTCCTTATCTCGCGCCGGGCAGAAAAATCGCGGGTGTCCAGGCCGTCCACCAGCACCCGTCCCTCCACCGGT
>CAJYBN010000258.1 GCA_913064925.1 uncultured Peptococcaceae bacterium | reverse complement strand
ATCTACACTCTTTCCCTACACGACGCTCTTCCGATCTGGCAGGCGGTCCACCTGGCCCCGGCGGGCCCGGGCCCGGCCGGCCGGCCAACGGTGCCTTTCCCTGGGCGGCCATGTTCATTTTAATTGCGGGCGGCTTCATGGCCATCCTGGACAGCAGCATAGTTAACGTGGCCCTGCCCCGGCTGATGTCCATTTTCGGGGTGGGGCCCGACAGCATCCAGTGGGTGATGACCGCTTACCTTCTGGTGTCCGGAGTGGTTATCCCGGTAACGGGCTACCTGGGGGACCGGTTCGGCTACAAGCGGCTGTACATTTATACCCTGATGGCCTTTACCGCTGGTTCCGCTCTTTGCGCCGCGGCCTGGAGCAACAACTCGCTGGTGGCCTTCCGAGTTATCCAGGCCGTGGGCGGCGGCATGATGATCCCCGTCAGCATGGCCATGATTTTCCGCATGGTACCGCCGGGCAAGCAGGGCATGGCCATGGGGCTGTGGGGCGTCACCGCCATGCTGGCGCCGGCCATCGGCCCCACCGCCGGCGGTTATTTGGTGGATAATTTTTCCTGGCACACCATTTTCACCATCAACATTCCCATCGGCATCATTGTCAGCATCCTGGCCGGCTTCGTGCTGGAGGAAACCGAGCTGCGGCGGGAACTGAAGTTCGACGTGCCGGGGTTTTTACTCAGCGGCGTGGGATGCTTCGCCTTGCTGCTGGCCTTGAGCGAGGGGCAGGATAAGGGGTGGACCTCCCAGTACATCGTCACCCTGCTGGTAGCTTCCTTTTTCCTGCTGCTGCTGTTCGTGCTGTGGGAATTGTACACGCCCCAGCCCATGCTGGATATCCGGCTGTTGCGCAACCCCGTGTTTGCGGCCAGCTTGGCCACCACGGCCATACTGACCATCGGGCTTTTTGCCGCTATATTTCTCATACCCATTTACGCTCAGAATTTGATGGGGCTTACCCCCATGCAGACGGGCCTGCTGCTCATGCCCATGGCCCTGACCAGCGGGCTCATGATGCCCATCAGCGGGCGGCTCTACGACAAGATCGGCGCCCTGCCCCTGTGCGTGGTGGGCATGGTAATCTTGATCATTACCACATATAAGCTGCATGTCATCAACCTGGACACCAGCTTCCGCTGGCTGCAGACCATGCTGGTGATCCGGGCGGCGGGCATGGGCTTGATGATGATGCCCATTACCACGGCGGGCATGAACACCGTGCCGCCTTTTCTGACGGGCCGGGCCTCGGCCATCAACAACCTGGTGCGGCAGATCTCCGCTTCCCTTGGTATTGCTTTTTTGACCTGGGTGATGCTGAAACGGCAGGTCTTTCACGCCCAGGTGATGATCGACGAGCTGGTTTGGGGCAACCCAGTGGCCGTGGGCACGTTGAAGCAGGTAAGCGCGTTTCTCGGCGCTGCCGGCGTGCAGCAGAGTAACGAGGTCGCCAAGGGCCTGGTGACCATGGCCATTCAGCAGCAGTCCATGGCCGTGGCCATCGGCGACACTTTCATCGTGGGTGCGGTGATCATACTGTTTGCCATACCGCTGATCTTCTTACTGGGCAAAAAGCGCGTCGAAGCCCAGCGGGACATTGAAATGAAGAGGTATTCACAGTAAGATTAACTGGTGCGGAGTCCAGGCTACTTATAGAGCCTGGCTTCACTCTTGTTGCAGCGGCAAAACGTCAATTCGATACATGGCTGATTTTAACCGCTTACCGAACCTCAAAGGTGCGGGCTTTCTGTCCCACCGGGGTAACCTGGAACAAGCCTTATTAATTAACTATACGGCCCGTTCTTTGAACCGGTGCAACTGGTATTGACGTGCCAAATAAAAAACAATACAATGTAAGAAGTAAGGACTGCATTACTGAGGGGTGTTGTTGTGGAAAGAGTTAAAGTTACTTCCAAAGGACAGATAACTTTACCCAAAAAATTAAGGGATAAATTAAAAATAAGAGAAGGGGATTACCTGGAAGCCTTTTTAAGAGGGAATGAATTAGTTTTTAAAACCCTACCTGCCAATACAGGAAAAGAGGCTTTACTGAACTACAGTAAAAAACATTCCGCCGGGCGCGCCAAGCCGGAAGATGCAAGGCAGATTTTAAAAAAGCTGCCTTTTTCACTCTCAAAGAGGGTACGCACCGAGCGGGAGGAAGGTTAAACCGTGACAGAAGGATATTTTCTTGATACCAGCGCCCTGTTTAAACGTTATGTACAGGAAGAGGGCTCGGATACTGTTGATAAGTTGTTCGAAGAGAAAACACCGCTTTTTATTTCTTCAATTACCCTTTGCGAGGTAATTTCCAACCTGCGCCGGCTGGTTGATGTTGATAGAATCATCACAGAAAAAGAATTCAACCTGTTAAAGGCTACGTTTTGGGGCGATGTTAGAGATGGGCTGCTTGACATAATAGAAGTAACAACCACAATCCTGATAGACAGCCTGGAGATAATTGCCAAAAAGTATGTTACGCCGCTGGATGCGCTTCAACTCGCAACTGCGCTATCTTTGCCTGAAAAACCGGTATTTGTTTGCGCTGATCAAAAACTATTGCGTTTAGCAAAGGAATATGGATTAATTGTTCTCAACCCCCAGGAGAGAGATACGTAAAATCTGCTGGCTCCGTGCCTGGACCCGGCAAGCGGGAACACCGGGGCGAGCCCCTTTACTTACGCCCTGGCTACCAGAATTCACTGTTCCCCGGGCCGGGCTGTTCTGGCCGGGCGCCGCCGCAAAATCGCCTTTATACCCCTGGAACTGCGGGAGCTCCTTGCCCGCCAGGGCCGGCAAATTACTTAAGCAAGCCGGGGAGCTGATACCCGATGCAGGGGAAAGATATAATTGCCTTAGACAATTACCGGTGTTGAAATAAGTAAAAACTACAACTCTTACTGGGGCCGCCTTAAAAAACAACGTGAGAACAGCAACGACCCAACTGCACGACCACCCAAATACCGCAGCGGCAAGCGGTTTTTTACCCTAAGCTACGTTCAGAGCGGATTTTCACTGGACGGTGAAACGCTGGTGCTTTCCGGCGGTAACCGCCGCCGGGAAAAGATTAAAATTTCCGGCTGCACGTTTTTACCGGAGAAAATCCACAGCTTGACCGTCAGCCACGACGCCAAAAACGATATTTTCTATGCCAATCTGGTGTATGAATATCAGC
>CAJYBN010000257.1 GCA_913064925.1 uncultured Peptococcaceae bacterium | reverse complement strand
ATATCCGTCACCTCGGGCCCGCAGCCCAGCCGCCGGTGCAGCAGCAGGCCGCGCGACAGGTCCTGCAGGTTGAAACCACGGCCCAGCCCGGTCACCACCACCACCGGGAACTCCAGGCCCTTGGCCCTGTGCACGCTCATCAACCGCACCACATCTTCGTTTTCACCAAGGGAGCGGGCGGTGTCCATATCCCCGCCGCCCTCCTGCACCAGTTCCAAGAAGCGCAGGAAGCGGAACAGGCCCCGGTAAACGGTCCCCTCGAAACGGCGGGCCCGGTCCACCAGGGCGCGCAGGTTGGCCTGGCGGGCCGTCCCGCCCGGCATGGCCCCCACCAGGTCAAAGTAACCCGTCCGGCGGTACAGCTCTTCCAACAGCTCCGCGGGTGCCGCGCGGCGGGACAGGTCCCGCCACTCCTCCAGCTGCCGCAAAAAGCCCCTCAATTTTGATGCCAGCTCCGGATCTACACCCCCGCCCCCCTCAGCGGCCCGGCACACCGCCGTGAAAAAATCGCCTTCTGGACAGGCCAGGCGTATCTCAGCTAGCCGGGCGGCATCCAACCCCACCAGAGGAGACCGCAGCACCGCCGCCAGGGGGATGTCCCGCAGGGGGTTGTCGATGACCTGCAGCAGGGAAAGGACCGTCTGCACCTCGGGGGAATCAAAATACCCCCCGCTGCCGTCGGCGTAAACGGGCACGCCCAGGCGGCGAAATTCTTCCAGGAAAACACCTACCCGCCCTTTCAGGGAGCGCATCAGCACCACCACGTCCCGCCAGGTGGCGGCCCGGCAGCCGCCCGCTTCGCGGTCGTAAACCAAACACCGGCCGCCGGTCACCAGCCGGTGGACATATTCCGCCGTCCAGCGCGCTTCCAGGCGCACCAGGTCCAGTTCTTCCACTTCGCCGGGATCTTCATCCCCGCCGTCACCGGCGGCTTCACGCGGGTGACGGTAATCCAGCAGGTGCACTTCCACTGGGGCGGCGTCCTCACCCGCGCCGGCCGGCGCCGGCATCTCCCCGGGGCGCAGGTTGGCCCGCTCGTCGTATTCCAATTCGGCCACCCGCTTGTTCATAATCCGGCGGCAAAGGTAGTTGACCGTGCGCAGGATGGGGGGCCGGCTGCGAAAGTTGGCGCGCAGGTCGATGCGCCGGCCCGGCCCTCGGCCGCCGCCGGCTGCATCCTCGTACTGCCGGTAACAGTTAATGAACACCGAGGGATCGGCCAGCCTGAAGCGGTATATGCTTTGCTTGACGTCTCCCACCAGAAAGCGGTTGTCCCGCCGGGAAACCAGGCGCAGAATGGCTTCCTGGACGCCGTTGATGTCCTGGTACTCATCCACCAGCACCTCGGCAAAATGTTCCCGGTACTCCTCGGCCACCGGGGAGGGGAGCAGCTCCGCCGCCGGGTCGGCAGGCGCCTCCTCGCCCCAGGGTGATCCTTCCCCGTTGCGGGCCAAAATGGCCAGTGCCTGGTGTTCCAGGTCGGCAAAGTCGGCCACGGCCCTTTCTCCCTTGGCGTGCCGGTAGGTTTCCTGGAACTGCAGCACCAGGTCCACCAGGGCGCGCACCAGGGGGGCCGCCTGCGCCAGCTCCTGCACCATTTCCCGCGGGTCGCGGGAAAAGTAATTATTGTACAGGTCGTTCACCCGCTTTTTCACGGCATTGCGCAGGGTTTGCACCCTTTTCCGCGTTTCCTCCGCCGCTTCGCCTTTGGCCGACCTGGGCAGGGCGGGCCACTGCCGGCCCGCGGCCAGGGCCGATTCCATTGCAGCAAAAGGACCGCCCGCCAGCTGCAGCCATTCCCGCACCCTGGCCATGTCCGCCTCCAGCGTCTCCACGTAGCTCTGCGGCCCGCCCGGGCCGGCCGCCAGCCACCTGGCCTCCGCCAGGTTGTCCAGGCAGTTTTCCAGTTCCATGCGCAGCATCTCCCGCCATTCATCCAACCAGGGCTGCTCTTCCCAGGGGAGGGATGCGGCGCGTTCCAGCGACTCCGCCACCCAGTTCAGCCATGCCCGGGGCCGGGGCAGGCTGTGGGCGAAGTCGTACAGGCGCAGGACCAGTTCCGCCAGCCCGCGGTCGTCGCCGTGCCGGCCGGAGACCGAGCGGGCCAGGTAGAGAAAGGGAGCGTCCGGGGAAGCATCCGCGTGCCGGTCGTAACAGTTCTCCAGTACTTCCTCCAATACTTCCCGGCGCAGCATGGCGGCCTCGCTGTCGTCCATAACCCGAAAGCCGGGGTCCAGGTTCAGCAGGTAAAAATGGCTGCGCACCACCTGGCCGCAAAAGGAATGCAGGGTGCCTATGCTGGCCCTGGGCACCAGGAAAAGCTGGCGCTGCAGCAGGCTGCTGCCGGGCCGCGCCTGCAGGGCCTTGGCCAGGGCGGCGCCCACCCGGTTGCGCATTTCCCCGGCCGCGGCTTCGGTAAAGGTGACCACCAGCAGCCGGTCCAGGTCCACCGGGTCGTTTTCATCCAGTAACCGCCGGATGATTCTTTCCACCAGCACCGCGGTTTTGCCGGAACCGGCGGCGGCGGAAACCAGCAGGTTCCCGCCCCGGGCGGTAATGGCCGTTTCCTGTTCTTCAGTCCAGCGCGTAGAGGACAAAACCCGACCCCCCCTTCCGGGCGGCTTCTTGCCGGACGCGCTCCCTCAGTTCCCCGGCGTCCGGGCTCAAGTGGCGGAAGCGGTTTTCCGGTAGCCAAAGGTCGAAGCGGCAAACCGGCTTGTAGGCGCAGGGGTCGCAGGCCCCCAGCGAGCCCACCTTTAACGGGGCGATATCCACCCTGCCGTGCATGATGTCCCGGCCGGCCATTTTCAGCACCTCCCCCAGCGAGTCCAGCAGCAGCCTGAATTCCCCGGGGGTGTAAACCGCGGCGCTTTGCCGCCTCGACATTTTACCATCTTTGGTAAGCTCGGCGGGCACCAGCAGGGAAGATCTACCCGGCACCAGGTTTTTGTCCAGCATGGTGTACAGCTCCCGGCCATGATCCACCAGCCAGCCGTTCAGCTTGAATTGTTTCAGCCATTCCTGTTCCAGTTCTTCCGGGGACAGCGGCGGTCCCTCCCGGTGGAGAACGGGCCGCTGCACCCGGAAGTAAAAGGCGCCCGCCGGGGCCGGCGCCCGGCCGCCCGGGGAGCAGAGGGCGGCAAAATGCTCCAGAGCCACCCACAGGTAAACCAGCAGCTGGAGCTGTGCCCCGGC
>CAJYBN010000256.1 GCA_913064925.1 uncultured Peptococcaceae bacterium | reverse complement strand
ACCAGCTTGCCAGGCCGGGCAGTTTTCCAGCGCTGCAAACAAAAACTAAAAAACCGGAACCCGCCGGCAACAGCGAATTCCGGTTTGCATGGCAGGGGAGAGAGGACTCGAACCCGCAGCCCACGGTTTTGGTAACTGATGACCACATCATTTCAGCCATAGAAGAATTAAGCCGCAAAGGGTACCCGCCCACAATCCGGGAGGTAATGAAAAAAGTCGGCCTAAAATCATCAAGCACGGCCCATACGCGCCTCACAAAACTAAAGCGCAAGGGCCTGGTTACATGGGAGCCGGGGCAGATCCGGACGCTGCGCCTGGTCCGGCATGACTAAGCTCTACCGCCAGCCGGTTGAAACCCAAACCCGGGACGGCCTGCCCATCGCCTTTCGCTGGCGCGGGCGATGGCACCAAGTAGCCAGCTGTGTGGTTCATGAGGAATTGCCATCGCGACTGCAGTGGTGGCGGGTGCCCGGGCCGCCGCGGTACAGGTGTGAGACGAAGCAGGGGTTGGTGTGTGATTTGATTCGGGAGGGAGAGAAGTGGGTGCTGGAGAGAGTATGGGATTGATGAGGGGTTTGAACATTGTTGTTTGGTTGCCCCTAGCTGGTGCGGCTGGGGGTTCTTTAGAAGAGTTTAAGTTTAAAATGACAATTTATATTCCCAATATGCACATTATAATTAATTAATATATAAGTATATTTTTTGGAAAGGGATAAAATCTCACTATAAAAAAATGCCCCATCCGGGGCGTCATATCAAATATGTAAACGTTGGAGGCGGGTTAAGGTTTTTCTATTATTTTCGTCAATTAGACATTACATTCAAAAATGTTTCTACAATGTCGGGGTCAAATTGTGTACCAGCATTGGCCTTGATTTCTTCCAAGGCCATTTCAAATGAAAGCGCTTTTCTGTATGGCCTGTCAGATGTCATCGCATCAAATGCATCTACAATTGCCAAGACCCGGCTATATAATGGGATGTTTTTACCTTTCGGCCCATAAGGGTACCCATTACCGTCCCAGCGTTCATAGTGATACATTACAGCTTCAATTATTTCATCGCAAAAACCTATCTTTTTAAGGATTTTAGCTCCTTCTACAGGATGACGCCTGATTATTTTGAATTCATAGTCTGTAAGCGAGCCCTTTTAAGCAACATTTTCGCAATGTTTAATGAGTTTTTTCATTGTTTGAATTACCTTTCCCTGAATAAAAAGCGACCATGTTACCCATGGTCGCTTTTTATGCTTCAGAACGATATTTAAGCAGCCTGGCGACCATAGCTGGAAAGCCGTAGGTCCAATGGCTTTGCGTCCCGGCCTTTCGACCGGTTTGCCCGGTTTTTAATTAAGATTAAAATAAATATAACATAATTTAATTACAATATAAATATAATCGACAATATATTACAAAATATTACATATTTCTGACACGAATAGGGAAAAAGGGGCTCCTCGCTATCTCGTGCGGGTAAACATTTGTTCTCATCCAATTTCTGCGGCCGTTCATCGGAGCGAAGCGAAGACCCTTGACATGGAGAATGCCCGTGTTAGCCTTGATTGGCAAGGAGCCTAAGCGAAGCGGGGCTCCCTCCCGGCCCCTTAGAAACACGGGTGCGAGGCTCCATGTCAAGGGCGGCCGCAGGAATAAAATGGAAGGCACCCACTCAAAATAAAATAGCGAAGAACCGAAAAAGGATTGCTAGTGTAATTTAAATCTTAAACTTTTTTTCTACCAGTTGTGTCCATTATGCTGGTGTAAAATTGGTGATTTGAAGCAGGAGAGCCACCCCTCCCCCTGGTAGATAAGAAGTAGCCTAATCTCAACCACCAGGAGGGAGAAAAGATGGCTCATTATCAGGTTACCGTAGACCGTGATCTCTTGCAAGGATTACTTGTCCGGGATGATGGCTTGGCCCGGTTGGTAGAACACGTAGTGAACCAGATACTCGATGCACAGGCCACCGAGCAACTGAAGGCTAAGCCGTACGAACACACCGAAGAGCGGCAGGGCTACCGCAACGGGTGGGTACCGGGAGAAGCTGCTCAAGTCCCGCGTAGGTGAACTGGCGCTTATGGTTCCCAGGTTGCGGAGTGGAAGTTTCTCCACGGAGCTCTTTGCGCGTTACCAGCGGAGCGAACAGGCGCTCTTGCTGGCCATGGTCGAGATGGTCGTCAACAGGGTATCCACCAGGAAGGTGAAGGCGGTTGTCGAAGAACTGTGCGGCACGGAGTTCTCCAAATCCACCGTATCCACCCTGTGCAAGGGGTTAGACGACATCGTGAAGGAATGGAATGAACGGGAGTTGAGCAGTCAGGAATACCCCTTCCTGCTGGTGGATGCCTTGGTCATCCGGGTGCGCAATGGCGGCCGGGTGCGGCTTTTAAGCGTACTCATCGCCATCGGAATCAACCGGGATGGGTATCGTGAGATTTTAGGGTTTGTTGTTAGGCGACAGCGAATCGGAGGGCACCTGGTCGGAGTTCTTCGGCCGGCTCAAGGCGCGCGGGCTCAAAGGGGTAGACTTGGTCTCTCGGATGATCATAAGGGCTTGGTGAACGCGATAGAGACTCACTTCCAGGGAGCAACGTGGCAGCGGTGCCAGACCCACTTTATCCGGAACATCCTCGATGCCTGCCCCAAGGCATTGCAAGGCGAGTTGCACGGGCGGCTGCGGTTGATCTTCGACGCGCCCGACTTGGAGACGGCCAGGCGGTTGCTGAACGAAACGATAGACGCCTTTGGGGCCCGGGCCCCAAAGGCGGTCGCGCGACTGGAGGCCGGGTTTGAGGACGCGATGGCGGTGATGGCGCTGCCTAAGCGATACCGGAAGCGCCTCCGGACGACCAATGGCGTGGAGCGGCTCAATCAAAAGATTCGCCGCCGGGAGCGGGTGATCCGGATCTTCCCCAATGAGGAGTCTGCTATCCGCTTGATCGGTGCGGTGCTCGTGAAGATCGACGAGGCGTGGACTACAGACACCGCTACTTTGATATGGCGGAGTACTGGGAGTGGAAGGCTAACACGGAAAAACAGCGCGAGGAGTGAACAATGCCGATACCTGCGTAAGCGCAGCTTGAAACGAGGTGATCTTATCTACCAGGGGGAATTTACACACAAAATCGGACTTGACCGTAGCAAATGGTGGCCGGGCTGTAATTCAGTTCATATTTTAGAGTTTTCTCATACTGCTTG
>CAJYBN010000255.1 GCA_913064925.1 uncultured Peptococcaceae bacterium | reverse complement strand
GGGCCTGAAACCAGTACGGGTTGGACAGGCGGAGCAGCACTTCCTTGGGACCAAATTCTTCCACGATAGCTTCCAAGATGGCGGCGCCCAGCCTGGTCATGCGCTGAAAAAGCCATGACGGGCAGTGGTGCCCGTGCAGGGGCAAATTGGCCATACCGGTTCGCATTGTACTACTCCTTTACAAACAAACGTTTGCATTATTGTATACCATTACGGCAGCGGGGGTCAACCCCAGCTTTCCAGCTTAAGTTGATGACATAAGCACGCTTATTTAATTCCCTGTCATATACCGCTTCCGCTCTACCGGTTCCAATAAGCGGATTCAACATTCCAGTTTAACCCGTTTCAAGCGCAAGGCATTGGTTACCACGGACACCGAACTGAAAGCCATGGCGGCACCGGCCAACACCGGGTTGAGAAAACCAAGTGCGGCGACGGGTATGCCGACGGTGTTGTAAAACAGTGCCCAAAACAAGTTTTGTTTAATGTTGCGCATGGTGGCCCGGCTTAACTTAATACTGTTTACGACGCCGCGCAAGTCCCCACTCATCAGGGTGATGTCGGCGGTCTCAATGGCTACGTCAGTTCCGGTTCCCACAGCAAATCCAACATCCGCAACCGCCAAGGCCGGTGCATCGTTGATGCCGTCGCCTACCATGCCCACCACTTTCCCCTGGGCTTGCAGCTTTTCTACCTCGCGAGCCTTGTCTTCGGGCAGCACTTCCGCCAAAACATGGTCAATACCCACTTGCGCGGCTATGGCTTCCGCGGTGCGCCTGTTGTCACCGGTTAGCATCCATACCTCTATGCCCATTTTACGTATTTGGCCAATTGCTTCCGCAGCATGTTCCTTAACCGTGTCGGCAACGGCCAACAAGGCGCGGACCTTGCCTCCCGCAGAAAAAATGATAACCGTTTTGCCGGCCCGTTCCAGTTTATCAATAATGTTTTCATGGTCCCGCCATTCTATGCCGTTTTCCTTCATTAGCCTGCGGGTGCCAAGCAGCAAGCGTGTATCGTTCACCCATGCATCAACGCCGTGTCCCGGCACAGCAGCAAAATGCTGCGGTTCAGGCAATTGCAGACCCTCTTTTTCCGCCTGTTTTACAACGGCACGGGCGAGAGGGTGTTCGGAATTCTTTTCCGCCGCTGCAGCCAAAGCCAGAATATCCTCCCTGCTCCCCGCCGCAGGATCCACCACCACCAGATCGGTAAGCGCGGGCTCGCCCCGGGTGATGGTACCGGTTTTGTCCATTACAAGGGCATTTATTTTTTGTGCTCTTTCCAGGTATTCACCGCCCTTGATTAAAATGCCGTTTTCGGCACCCCGGCCCGTGCCCACCATGATGGAAGTTGGTGTGGCAAGGCCCAGGGCACAAGGGCAGGCTATGACCAGTACGGCTGTAAAGTTAATTAGCGCCCGGGTAAAATTGCCGGGATCGCCCCAAAAATACCAACCGGCAAACGTAAGCAAGGCTATGCCCAGTACGGCGGGCACAAAATAAGCGGAAATTACATCAGCCAG
The DNA here is from genome assembly GCA_913064925.1 of uncultured Peptococcaceae bacterium. GTDB lineage: Bacteria > Bacillota > Desulfotomaculia > Desulfotomaculales > Desulfallaceae > CAJYBN01. Next base: position 1,672 of record CAJYBN010000255.1, on the reverse strand, counting down.
GCGCTGAACGGGCGCCTTGGACGCCTGGGCCTCCTCCACTATGCGGATTATTTGCGCCAGTGCGGTATCCCTGCCTACTCTGGTGGCCTTCATTTTAAAAGTGCCCAGCCGGTTGATGGTCGCTCCTATGACTATGTCGCCGCTTCTCTTGTCCACCGGTAGGCTTTCGCCGGTCAACATGGACTCGTCTACGCTGGAGTAACCTTCAATAACTTCCCCATCTACGGGGATCTTCTCACCCGGCCGAACCACCACGATGTCCCCGACCTGCACTTGTTCCACAGGAATCTCCACTTCCTGCCCCTCGCAGAGCACCCTGGCGGTTTTTGCCTGCAGGCCGATCAATTTTTTTATCGCCTCAGAGGTTTTGCCCCGGGCCACAGCCTCCAGCGTACGCCCCAATAGCACCAGCGTAATGATAAATGCGCTAATTTCAAAATAAACGTCCGACAGGGCAAAAAGTTCTCCCCAAAAGGCCACAAACGTGCTGTACGCATAAGCAGCCGTGGTCCCCAGCACCACCAGCAGCGACATATTGGCTCCCCTGCTTTTGAGGACATTGTAGGCGTCCCGGTAAAAATGAAAGCCTCCAATAAATTGAATGGGCGTAGCCGCGGCAAACTGGAAATAAGGATGATGGATAAAACGGGGAACGGGCAGCCTAATAAACATGTCTAGCATAGCCAGCAGCAGCGGGAGGGAAAACAAGGCCGCAACCAAAAAGTGAGCCCGCAAGCGCCTGATTTCCCTTTCCCTTGCCGCCTTGTCTGCATCCGCCGCCCGGCCTGCCATCTCCTCCACCCCGTAACCGCTTTCCAAAACGGCCTGCTTAATTTGCTCGGGACCGGTCAAGGCCGGGTTATATTCCACCACAGCTTTTTCGGTAGCCATGTTTACGCTGCCGCGTACCCCGGGCAGTGCGTTCAACTTCCTTTCCACCCGGGCGGCACACGCAGCACAGGTCATCCCGGTAATTTTTAATTCTATTTTTTCCCTGGCAATGCCGTAACCTGTTTCCTCAATAACCGCCGAAAGACGGCTAAGATTAACCTGCTCGGGGTCATAATCAACAACGGCCTCACCCGTAGCCAAGTTAACGACAGCATTTTTCACTCCGCCCGTTTGGGCCAGCCTTTTTTCCAAGCGAGCGGAACAGGCAGCACAGCTCATACCCGTAACCCTAAATCTAACCTGTTTGGTGGAAACAAAAACCATGCTGCAACCCTCTCTTTAACAGCGTACCTTTACTGGCATATCTTGCTAATGACGGCATTTATTTTATAATATTTTTTACTTTCGGTCAATGCAGAAGGCCGGCACGAGTGCCGGCCCAGCTTAATTAAAAGGATTATTGTTTGGGCTTAAAAGTTTCGCACTTGGTTTGATCCGAATTGTTGGCTGCACTGGTGTTGTTCCTGTTTACCTGGATCATTGGCGCGTGGCATTCCACGCTCTTGTTGTAATCGCACTCGGTAACCGTGCATTTAATTTCGGGCATACATTATCACCTCCGTATTTTAAAATAACCCGAAATTTAAAAAATATACAAATTTAAACATGAAAGGTGATTATAACCGTACCATATATATGGATAAAAAAAATTTTGCAGGAGATAATACTGCAAGAAAAAAAATGAAACCGGCCAGTGGAGGGCCGGTCATTTTCTAAGGAG
>CAJYBN010000254.1 GCA_913064925.1 uncultured Peptococcaceae bacterium | reverse complement strand
CCCTGCAACTGCTGCAAAATAAGAGTTCGTTACATTTGCTTAGTAAAGTCGCGCTGGGGAAAACGGCCGGCGAGATGTACGCCGTCCTGTACCTCAGTAACCAGCCCCTCTCCCTCCAGGAAGTGGCGCGGCAGCTGCAGGTCACCAAGGGTAACATCAGCATCGCCGTGCACCGCCTGGAACAATTGGGTATGGTCAGGCGCTGCCGGAAGAAAGGGGACCGGCGGGTTTTCTTTACCGCTGAAACGGATTTCTGGCAAATTGCGCTGGCGTTTTTAGCCCTGCGGCACAAGCCGGAATTTGCTCAATCTTTTGCCCTGGTGGAGGAAAGCGCCCGGCTGGCGGCCCGGGCGGAGCCGTCCGGGGAAAGGGATGCCGTGCTGGAGCGGCTGCAATCGCTGCAGGAGTTTTACCGGCTGCTGGACCGCGTGGTGGAAGCCGCTCTTGCCGCGGGTCCCGACCGGTTGAAAACCATGGTGGAAACGTTAGGCGCATTGCTGGAGAATTGAGGTGTTATTTATGCATAGCAGGGAATTACATGTTGTCACGGGAGCCTTCGGCTTTACCGGCAAGTACATCACTCACCGGCTGCTTGCCATGGGCAAAAAAGTGCGCACCCTCACCGGGCATCCCAACCGCCCCAACCCCTTTGGCAGCCGGGTGGAAGTCCTCCCCTTTCAATTCGACCGGCCGGGCGAGCTGGTGAAAAACCTGCAAGGGGCGACAACCCTGTACAATACTTACTGGATTCGCTTCGCCCGCGGCCCGGCGACCTTCGCCGGGGCGGTGGAAAACAGCCGGGCGCTCATCAAAGCGGCTGCCGAAGCCGGCGTGAAAAGAATGGTGCATATCAGCATTACCAACCCCTCGGTAGACTCACCCCTGCCTTATTTCCGGGGGAAAGCACTGGTGGAAAAGGCCGTTGTTGATTCCGGGCTATCCTACGCCATCATCAGGCCGGCTGTAATTTTCGGCCCGGAAGATATACTCATCAACAACATCGCCTGGCTGCTCAAGCGCTTTCCCGTGTTCGGCGTACCCGGCGCCGGCGACTATCGATTGCAGCCGGTCTTCGTGGAAGACCTGGCCGAACTTGCCGTCGATGCCGGGCAGCGCAAGGAAAACATGATATGCGACGCTCCCGGCCCGGAAAAATTTACGTTTCTTGAGTTAGTGCAGGTGATCAGGGACAAAATCGGCAGCCGGGCGAGAATTATCCACGTTAACCCGGGCTCGGCCTATTTCCTGTGTAAACTGCTCGGCCGGCTGGTCAACGACGTATTGCTGACCCGGGACGAAATCCGCGGGCTGATGGCCAACTTGCTGGTCACCGGTAGTCCCCCGGCCGGCCAAACCAGCTTGGCCGATTGGCTGGAACAAAACCGGAACACCGTGGGCGTTAAATACGCCTCGGAACTGAATAGGCATTATCGCTAAGCTGCACCAGCGCAGGCGCCAATGCCATTGTAACATTTACTATTTATCAACATAATTGGGTGTTTTGGCATACCCTTAGGCGGAAAGGGCAAAAAGGTACAAACCCGCCCCTGCAGCCAGGTTTGCTCCGGGCTCAGTACCGGTAAAACTGCAAAACCCGTTGACCCGGCGGGACAACGGGTTTCGTCACCTAACCCTCCGCCAGTTCCGCAACGGGCACCTCCCTAATACCGCCCCGCCCGTCCAAAGGCTTGACCCTGGCCTTGCCGCTCACGGGGTCAAGGCTTTCGATCCACACGGGAGAACCGTTGTGGGTAACTCTGATGGTCTCATCGGCATTGATTACTTGCCGCGCCCTTTGCAAGTCCATTTCAACACCGCTCCTTTGCCATAAATTTATTCCCTGCATGTTAGTGTAACCAGCGCGGCGGCAAAAATAACAGTTGCTTGCAGTTACTGTCGCCTCAGGGCCTCCACGGGCGGCACGGAGGACGCTGAAACCGCGGGGTAAACGCCGAACAAAAGCCCGGATCCCAGGGCTACGCAGACGGCTATTTTAATGGCCTGGAAGCTGACAGCCGTTTCAAAACCGTACCGGTCAAAAATATTCATTCCCCATATCCCGGCAGCCACGCCCGCCACCGCACCTATGGCACTCACGTACAGAGCTTCCAGCAGGAACTGGGCCAGCAGGTCACCCTGCTTGGCGCCCAGGGCGCGACGCACGCCGATTTCCTGCGTGCGCTCGGTCACGGCCACCAGCATTATGTTCATAATGCCCAGGCCGCCTACCAGCAGCGACACGGCCGCAATGCCGCCCAGCAGCAGCGTCATGACGCGGTTGGCCTGGTCGGCCTCCTGCACCAGCTGGTTCAGGTTGGTGATGGTAATCAGGCCCTCCCCGCCGCCGGGTAGCTCGGGCTTGGCCCCGCCACCGCCGGCCCGCCCCCCGCGCGGCTGTTCCTTTACGGGCTGCCCCGGCCGGCCCGGCCCTTCCTCTTCCGGCGGCACGGGCGTGGGGGCGCTCTGGTCGAGCCCCAGCTTGCGCTTGAATATCCGGCCCAGCTGCACCACCGCCAGGTCGGCTTCCCGCCGGGATGCAGCCTTGCCCCAGATTTCCGGCACCGTTCGCGTACCGGCAATTTTTTGCGCCGCCGTGTATGGGATAACTACTTTATCGTCTATATCACCGGCATTGCCGGCACCCTTGGCGGCCAGGACGCCGATGATCCTGTATGTCTGTCCGTCCAGCGTAATGGTCTGCCCCACGGGATTACGGCCGCCCATCAGCCCGGCGCCCATGTTGTATCCCAGGACGGCCACGGGGGAGCGCTGCCGCACGTGCCACTCGGTGAAAAAGTGCCCGGCCAGCAGGTCGTGGTCCCTTATTTCCGGGAAACGGTTGTTGACGCCCAGCACGTTCACCGTGCCGCGCGCCCTGCGCCAGCGCATCACGGCCTTGGTATGCACCACCGGCGTGGCCATTTCCAGCCCTTCTACCCGTTCCACCAGCTCCTCGGCTTCTTCCGGTGCAAACTCCACCGCGGGATCGTTGGCCTTGATAGCAATGACGTTGGTCCCCAGGCTCTGAAACTGCTCCATCACGGCCAGCCGCGCCCCTTCCCCGATGCCCATCAGGCTCACCACTGAGGCCACGCCGATGGCCACGCCGAGGATGGTCAGCGAGGAGCGCAGGGGATTGGCCAGGATGCCGTGGGCCGCCATCCGTGCAGCAAACCAGAGCCTGACCAGCAGGATATACAGTTGATCTCTAT
>CAJYBN010000253.1 GCA_913064925.1 uncultured Peptococcaceae bacterium | reverse complement strand
GTGCTGGTGGAGAATTACCCCGTGCCCATGCGCCGGGTGGGCCTGCGCGACACCTTCGGCGAGTCGGGCAAGCCCTTGGAACTGCTGGAGAAGTATGGACTGACTGCGCGCGACGTGGCCCGGGCCGTCAGGGAAGTGCTGCGGCGGAAGTAAAGGCCTGACCCCGCAAAGGGGGTCAGGCCTTTCCATATTGTAATTATTGCATTATCCGGATAAAAAGATTTACATTACCCCGGAACGGCCATCTGAGGCTGGGAAAACTGTGCAGTCCAGTTACCAAAATTTGTCATAATACCCCATGCGGGGTATTTATTTTTTCCCCATTGGAAAGGATTTTATAATTTGCCGTCGAAAGGTCAAATATTCCAAAAGGATTTACCGCTGCAGCTGTCGAAATCGATAACCAAATCCGGCCATTGGAGTGTCTGAGGTGCTGGCATGATCCAACTGTACAACGTTTCCAAAATCTACCCGAACGGAGTTAAGGCCCTCAACGACGTGACCCTGCATATTCGCAAGGGAGAATTCGTGTTCCTGGTGGGTCCCAGCGGCGCCGGCAAATCCACGCTGACCAAGCTGCTGTGCCGGGAGGAGCTGCCCAGCCGGGGGCAGGTGATTATCAACGGCCGCAACCTGGCCAGGATGAAAAACCGGGAAATTCCCTACCTGAGACGCAAAATCGGCATGGTGTTTCAGGATTTTCGACTCATTCCCAATAAAACGGTTTTCGAAAACGTCGCCTTTGCCCTGGAAATAACCGGCGCGTCCAGGAAGGAAATCAAGAAGGTGGTACCCATGGCCCTGCGCATGGTGGGCCTGGAAAAAAAAGCCGGCATGCTGCCCGCCCACCTGTCCGGCGGCGAGCAGCAGCGCACCTGCGTGGCCCGGGCCATCGTCAATAACCCCGTGCTCATCCTGGCGGACGAGCCTACGGGTAACCTGGACCCCGAAACTTCGTGGGAGCTGATGAAACTTTTCCGTGACATCAACCGGCGGGGCACCACCATCATCATGGCCACCCATGCCTGGGACATAGTGGACGCCATGAAAAAAAGAGTGGTGGAACTGAGCCAGGGTTCCGTCGTACGGGACGAGGAAAGCGGAGGCTACGGCTATGAGTCTTAACACCATCGGTTACTACTTTCGCGAGGCTGCCGCTTCCCTGGTGCGCAACAGCTGGCTCTCCATGGCTTCGGTGGGCACCGTCATCATATCGCTGCTCCTGCTGGGCAGCGCGCTGCTGCTGGTGCTGAACGTGCGCCACATTATTTCCCGGGTGGAATCCAGCTTGGAAATCACCGTCTTCCTGGAGGACGGCCTGGAGGAGGAGCGGCTGGAGCGCTTGGAAGAGGAGATAAAGTTCGTGCCCGGGGTGGCCCGGGTGGAGTTCGTTTCCCAGGACCAGGCCCTGGAAGAATTAAAGAAGAGTTTCGGGGAAAAAGCCGCCATTCTTGACGGTTTGGAGGAGGACAACCCCCTGCCCAATTCCTTCCGGGTGAAGACCCGGCAGGCGGAAATGGTGCCGGAAGCGGCCGTTCAGCTTTCCCAACTGGAGGGCGTGGAGCAGGTGCGCTACGGCCAGGGCGTCGTAGAAAAGCTGCTGGCCCTGACCCGCTGGGTGCGCCTGTGGGGCACCCTCACCATCGCGGTGCTGGGCGCGGCTTCTATATTCCTCATCGCCACCACCATCCGCATGTCGGTGTTCGCCCGGCGCCGGGAAATCGGCATTATGAAAATACTGGGGGCCACCAATTTTTTCATCCGCATGCCTTTCATGCTGGAGGGCATGATCATCGGGCTGGTGGGCGGCCTGGTGGTTGTGCTGCTCATTTACTTCGGCTACCTCTCCCTGTTGAATAAAGTGGCCATGACGCTGCCGTTCATTCAACTGATCAGCGACCCGGCTGTCCTTTACCGGGTGCTTGGCGGCTTGCTGGGCCTGGGTTTCGGGCTCGGCGCCGTGGGGAGTGCCATTTCCTTACACCGCTTTTTGCGGGTGTAAACAAACGGCACTTGGCAAGAAGGGGGGCTATGGTTGCATTCGCGTTGGACAAGGAGGATAACCGCAATTTTACTGGCCGCCGCGCTGGTTTTCGGTTACGGAACGGCTTACGGGGCCAGCCTGGAAGAATCGCTGCAGCAGATCAGGCAAAAGCTCCAGGCTACCAAGCAGCAGGAGAAAGAGAAGAAAGAGGAAGTATATTACTATTCCCGCGAAGTGGCGGCACTGGACCGCGACATCGAAATGAAAATGCGGGAAATCAACAGGCTCAGCAACCAGTTGGACCTGGCCCTGGCCCGGCTGGAACAGAACCAAAAGGAGCTGGAGCAGGCCGAGTCCCGGCTGCAGGCCAGCAAAGAGGAACTACACCGGCGCCTGCGGGGCATGTACATGAACGGTACCGTCAGCTACCTGGAAGTGCTGCTGGCTTCCCGGGATTTCGGCGACTTCCTGAACCGCTACGAGCTTCTCAAACGCGTGGTGGCCAGGGACGTGCGGGTGGTGGACGAGGTCACGTCCCTCAAGGAAGACCTGGAAAAGAAAAGGCAAGAGCTGGTGCAGCAAAAGGAGAGCATCGCCGCTCTGCTGAGCCGGCAGCAAGCGGCGCGGCTGGACCTGGCTTCGCGGCACGCGGCCAAGCGTGACTTGCTGGCCCGGGCCAAGAAGGACCTGGCCAGATACCGGGCTGAGGTGGAACGGCTGGAGCGGGAAGAAGAGGAAATTATCCAGCGCATTGCCCGCCAGAACGCCGGCAAGCAGCCAGCGGCCACCGGCGCCTACATCTGGCCGGTGGCGGGCTACACGTACATATCCTCGCCCTACGGGTACCGCATTCACCCCATCCTGGGTACGCGGCGCCTGCATACCGGTATCGACATACCCGCCCCGACGGGCACCATCGTGCGGGCTACCCAAAACGGCCGGGTAATCAACGTCAGCTACATGCGCGGCTACGGCAACGTGGTTATGCTTGATCACGGCGGCGGCATTACTTCGCTGTACGCCCACCTGTCCGCCCAGCTGGTAAGAAACGGCCAGGTGGTCAGCAAGGGGCAGCCCATAGCCAAGGTGGGCAGCACCGGCATGTCCACGGGCCCGCACCTGCATTTTGAGATCAGGGTCAACGGTGTGCCGGTCAACCCCAGGAATTACATATAACAGTAACGTAACAGTAACGCCGCTGGCGCGCCGCCGGTCACTTCACAGGTGGCCGGTTTTGGTTATTGGCCGGCTGGGGGCGCTTCCGTTTCCTGGAGCGAACGACGTACGGAGC
>CAJYBN010000252.1 GCA_913064925.1 uncultured Peptococcaceae bacterium | reverse complement strand
CCCTTATCTGAAAAAGGGGATTCAGCTGGTGATCGACGGTACCGACCCTGAGCTGGTGAAAAACATCCTGGAAGCTGAAATATACACCATTGAAGAACGCCACCATATCGGCAGCAGCATCTTCGAGGTGGCGGGCGGCTACGCGCCTACCATGGGCATTATCGGCACGGTGATGGGCCTGGTGCACGTGCTGGGCAACATCAGCACGCCGGAAAATTTGGGGCCGGCCATCGCCGTGGCCTTCATGGCCACCCTGTACGGCGTGGCCAGCGCCAACATACTGTGGTTTCCCTTGGCCACCAAGCTGGCCAACATCAGCAAGAAGGAAATATTATTAAAACAACTGATGATGGAGGGCATTGTTTCCCTGCAAGCCGGCTACAACCCCATACTAATCAGGGAGCGGCTGGTGGCCTACCTGAAACCTTCGGCGCGCAAGAGCAAGGAGGAAGAGGAAGAAGAAGAGGAGGAAGAGCTTGGACGGGAATAAGCATGCAAAGAGGGCTTCTCTTTGGCCATGGGAACAAGCAAAACCAGCGACCTGCAAGTAGTGGTGTTTGATGTGGCCGGGCAACAGTTCGGTTTGGAAATCGCATCCATATCCGAAATCATCCGCTTGGATAAAATCACCCCCGTACCCCGGGCACCGGCCTATGTCGAAGGGGTCATACATATCAGGGGCGCGGTCATACCGGCCGTCAATATACACGCGCTGTTCAACATGCCGGCCGGTGAGCGCGGCGAAAATAACCGGGTGGTTATCGTGGAAACCGGCACCCACAAGTTCGGGTTAATCGTGGATGCCGTGCACGAGGTCAAAAAGATGGCCCCGGACATGGTCAAGCCGGCCCCGCCCGCCTTAAGCGTGGACCAGCAGTACCTGAAAGGAATCATCCTGGACGGGGAAAACCTAGTCATTTACATTGAACCGCGCAAACTCCTATCCGAACAGGACATGCAAGTTTTACAGGAGCTGGAGGAAAGTTCCTAAACACGGATCACCCTGGAGGTGAACATATTGTTCAGCGATGCGGAAATAGCCATTTTTCAGGAAGAACTGGAAGAAAAACTGCAGGTAATCAACGACAACATTTTGCTTCTGGAACAGCAGCATGCCACCCCCGAGGTCATCCAGGAAATTTTCCGAGCCGCCCATACCATCAAAGGCTCGTCCGCTGTCATGGGCTACGACAAAATGACGGAACTGACCCACGAGATAGAGAACCTTTTTGACGAAATACGCCACGAGCGGCTTGAGGTCACTCCCCACCTGGTGGACGTGCTTTTTGAAGCCATGGACGCGCTGACGGAATTAAAGGAAGAAATCGTCGGCGGCGTGGACAACAATGTGGATATCGGGCCCGTGTTGAGAAAGTTGAAGCAAATTAAAACCGGCGCTTACCGCCAGCTGGCAGCGGCGGATAACGGGCAGCCGGAGGCCGGTCCTGCTGGCATCGGGCAGGCTCCCCCCGCGGGTGGCAAGGCCTGGCCCTCCACGGTGGACGTGGAAATTGACGAAGCCCTGGAAAGCGTGATCCTGGAAGCGGAACTGCGGGGTTACCACGCCTTCGCCCTGCAGGTGTACTTTGAAAAGGACTGCCAGATGAAGGAGGTGCGCGCCTTCCTGCTGTTTGAAACACTGGAGCAGGTAGGCGAGATCGTTAAAACCAACCCGCCCGCCGAAGACATTCAAAACGGGCTGTTTGACGACAGCATCGCCCTGGTAATCATCACCCAGTCGGACAGCGACCAGGTAAAAAACCTGGCCCTGTCGATGGCCGAAATTCGCACAGTGGACATTGAACCTGTGGAAGCGGGGAGCACTTCCGGCGATTCCGGCGATAACCGCGAGGAAGCAGCCATCCCGGCCGGCGCCGGGGAAATCAAGCCATCCCCATCACCCGGAGAGGAAAAAGATGCTGTGCAGCAGCCGAAAAAAACCGAAAGAAAAACCATCAAGACCGTACGGGTAGACGTGGAAAAGCTGGATACCTTGATGAACCTGGTGGGCGAGCTGGTTATCGACCGCACCAGGCTGGAGCGGTTCGTGGATGTGTTCGAGACCAACTACGGTTCCGACGACCTGGTGGAAGATATTTTAGAAATATCCAGTCACCTGGGGCAGGTGACCACTGACCTGCAGGACGAAATCATGAAGGCCCGCATGCTGCCCGTGGCCCATGTGTTCAACCGCTTTCCCCGCATGGTGCGGGACATTGCCCACAAGCTGGGCAAGGAAGTGGAATTCGTGGTGGAGGGCAAGGAAACCGAGCTGGACCGCAACGTCATCGAAGTGATCGGCGACCCCCTGATCCACCTGCTGCGCAACGCCATCGACCACGGCATCGAGGACCCGCAGGAGCGCCTGCGCCTCGGCAAGCCCGCCAAGGGACTGCTGCGGCTTTCGGCCGCCTATGTAGAAAGCCACATCGTCATCACCGTGGAGGACGACGGGCGGGGCATCGACGTGCAGCGGGTGAAAGAGAAGGCACTCCGGGGGGGCCTCATCACCGCGGAACAGGCGGAGCGGATGAGCGACCGGGACGCCCTGGAGCTGATTTTCCTGCCCGGCTTTTCCACCGTGGCGGAAGACAGCGTCAGCGACATATCCGGGCGGGGCGTGGGCATGGACATCGTGCGCACGCAAATTGAAAACATCAACGGCACCGTAGAGTACACATCCTCCCCCGGCAAGGGCACCCGCTTTACCATCAAGCTGCCGCTGACCCTGGCCATCATCCGGGCGCTGATGGTCAAACAGGATGACCAGACGTACGCCTTTCCCCTTACTTATGTCGTAGAAACCCTGAACGTGAACCGCTCGGAAGTGAAAAACATCCGCCACTCGGAAGTAATCGTGGTGCGCGGCCAGGTGTACCCCATCAAGCGCCTGGGAGACATATTCAACCACGGTTCCCGCAGCGAAGGGGACAAGATTTGCGTGGTCATCGTGGGGTCGGGCGACCGCCGGCTAGGCATAGTAGTGGACAAGCTGCTGGGCGAGCAGGAAATTGTCATCAAGTCCCTGGGTGCCTACCTGTGCCAGGTAAAGGGGTTGGCGGGAGCGGCCATCCTAGGGGACGGCAAAGTTTCCCTCATCGTCGACGTGCGGGGCCTGCTGCGGGGCGCGGGCTCCGAGGAGGCACTCCCCCATGCAGCAGCCAATTAAGGTGCTGGTGGTGGACGACTCGGCCTTAATGCGCCGGGTCATCACCCGCTTGTTGGAAACGCAGGCCGACATCCGGGTTATCGACACCGCCGGCAGCGGTGAAGAGGCCATTCGTAAGGTACCAGTCCTGCAGCCCGACGTG
>CAJYBN010000251.1 GCA_913064925.1 uncultured Peptococcaceae bacterium | reverse complement strand
TAAGTAAGCCTGCGATGGGCCCGGCGGCCACCAGCGGTCCTATGCCGGGAATGGCTAAGGCGCCCGCACCAATAGCCAGGCCGGCCAATCCTCCCAATACGCCGCCGGTGGCGGGCCGTCGGCGACATTATCAGTGCCCATGGTGGCGCCTTCCTGGTTACGCCCTTCCTCATCCCGGGCGAGGATGGATATTTCTTTCTCAAAACCTTTCTGGCGCAGTTCTTCTACAGCTCTTTCCGCCTGATCACGGTTGGTGAAAACACTGATTACCGTTTTCATGTTCTCATACCTCCTTTGTGATTATCCATCCTTAATTTGTCACAATGGTATATAATCTATGCATGACTGCAATAAATGACGCAAACCAAAATTAATATTGTGTTTTTTTAGCATTGTTTGATATAATAATTTTTGTTGTTCAACAAATTACTGTTGGAGGGGGTTTTAACCATGTTGCCCACCCCTAAAAAGTTTTTTTTAACGGCTGCTGCAGCAGAGGGTCACAGCGAGCTTACGGCTTTTGACAATGCACTACTGGCGGGTAGAATCGGCAACATTAACTTGATTCGCGTTACCAGCATATTGCCGCCCAGTGCGGAATACGATCCGGACATGCAAATACCGCCGGGTGCCCTGGTGCCCACCGCTTACGGTTACGTTTGCAGCGACGTGCCGGGGGAATTGATCGCTGCTGCGGTGGGAGTTGGTTTTTCCTCCAACAGCTTCGGCGTGATAATGGAATTTGCCGGGCATTGTAGGCGGGAGGATGCGGTGGCCAAGATCGAGCAGATGCTCCGGGAAGCATTTGCTTCGCGGGGCATGGAGCTGAAAGAAACCAAAGTTGCCGCTGTGGAACACCGGGTGGAGAAGGTCGGCTGCGCGCTGGCCGCTGTGCCCATGTTTTATTAAATTACTGGCCTTTACCGAGGAGGGAGTTAATTTGGGTTTGGAAGTGTGGTTCACCGAGGATCAAACGGAAAACCTGCGCATCAGCTGCCGGGTTAAAGAGGTTCTCTTCAGCGGGCAGTCGCCCTTTCAACAGGTTGCCGTGCTGGATACCGTTGAATTTGGACGCATGCTTGTTTTGGACAACATCATACAAACCAATGTTAAAGACGAGTTTGTTTATCATGAAATGATCTCCCACGTGGGGTTGAACACGCTGCCGAACCCTGAGAAGGTGCTTGTGATCGGCGGCGGCGACGGCGGTACGGTAAGGGAGATTGTAAAACATGACAGAGTCAAACAGGTTGTCCTCGTGGAGATAGACCAAATGGTAATCGACGTAGCAAAAAAGTTTCTGCCCGAGTTGAGCGCGGGATTCGGCGACCCCCGGGTGCAAATACTGGTGGAAGACGGCATCAAGCATGTCAAGGAAAACAAGAATGCTTACGACATGATTATCGTGGATTCCACCGACCCCATCGGCCCTGCGGTGGGGCTGTTTAGCGAGGAGTTTTACCGCGACATTTATGAATCGCTGCGAGAAGACGGGCTGTTCGTGGCGCAAACGGAATCGCCGTTTTTCAACCGCGAGCTGATCGCACGCATTACCGCCACCATCAACGAGATATTCCCCGTAACCAGGCTGTTTCAGGCTGTGGTATCCACTTACCCCGGCGGGTACTGGACGTTCACCATGGGTTCCAAAAAGTACGATCCGCTGGCAGTAGATATTGATAAGCTGCCGAAGCTCGATACCAAGTGGTATTCACCGGAAATACACCGTGCCGCCTTTACCCTGCAGCCTTTTGTAAAAGAGCTGCTACCCCGGTAGCGCCGGCGGCAGCGTAGAAAGCGGTGGAGAGAAAGGTAAGCGCCTTCAATGGTGGGGGCGAGAACAATGAAGCAATTGCTGGAGCGTTGCGGTCGATTTATAGGTGCCGGGGATGACTATGAGGGGTCGGGCCTGGTACTGGTGGGTGTTCCCATGGATTTTACCGTTAGCTTCCGGCCCGGCACCCGTTCGGGACCCCGACGCATCAGGGAAGTTTCTGTAGGGCTGGAGGAATACAGCCCCGCTCTTGATTTGGATTTGCGGGATTACCGTTTTTATGATGCCGGAGACGTAGTGCTTCCCTTCGGGCATGTACAGGAAAGCCTGCGGCGCGTGGAAGCTGTGGTGAGTAGACTGCTTGATGACGGCAAATTCTCCTTACTGCTGGGCGGCGAGCACCTGATAAGCTTGGGTGCGGTGCGGCAGGTAGCGGTAAAATATCCGAGCTTGGTGGTCTTGCATTTTGACGCGCACGCCGACTTGCGGGAGGAATACCTGGGAAAAGATCTGTCTCACGCTACGGTCATGCGGCGGGTGTCGGAAATAGTGGGGGCGGAAAATATCTACCAGTTCGGCATCAGGTCTGGAACGGGGGAAGAATTTGCTTTTGCTCGGAAATATACCCACATGTTCCCTAATGAAGTGCTGGCCCCATTGCAGGAGGTTGTGCCCCGGTTGCAGGGAAGGCCGGTATATGTTACTTTGGACATTGACGTGGTCGACCCGGCGTTCGCGCCGGGCACGGGAACACCCGAACCTGGCGGGTGCACTTCCGCGGAAATAGTAGCGGCACTGCACTTGCTTAGGGAATTAAACGTAGTGGGCATGGATCTGGTGGAAGTGTGCCCGGTTTATGACCAGTCCGACCGAACGGCAATTTTGGCCGCTAAGCTGGTACGGGAATCTGTTTTAATGTTCGGCCGGCCGTGCCGGCGATGATAAAAAATTAATCCCGCACATCAAACACATCAAAATTTTCATTGTCAAGCGTCAGTGATTTTGTCACCTAAAACTGGTCTGTGATTATGTCACCGTCGTAGTTATGTAGTTATTTAGAAATTGGCTCCGGCCAGAGGCCGGAATTGTATCTGCAACTTCGCCACCTGTCAAGGGCAAGGGCTTTGCCCGCCCTGACAGGGCGCCCTTGACAGGTGGCTCAGCGTGCAGATGCATGTCAATCAAGGGCCGGAGGCCAAGGCGGTCAATCCGGTGTTCGTTAGCGTCTCCTTCGTGGCACGACTAGCCTTAGGCACGACTGCGCGTTTACGCCACGGGTGATTTGGCCCAGGCTTGCGTGAAGAGCTCGCCCTTTCTTTTGGCTTGGAGGAGGGTGCTTTGGCCTCTTTCTTCCGGAGAGTCTCTGCTTCCGGAAGAAGCTCAACAGAGTAAATCTGGCCCTTATAGGCAACGTAGATGCTGCCATCAGGATGCTCGAGGACGTCAACGACCGAACGTAAAGGGATCGTCGGGGTGTTCCTCGTGATTACCAGCCGGTAGTTTTGGCCACCGTAGTGAATGGTGTAGCCCGGGTTGAGCTTTCGG
>CAJYBN010000250.1 GCA_913064925.1 uncultured Peptococcaceae bacterium | reverse complement strand
CCCCGTTTCCGGTAGGGTTGCGGAAGTAAGGGTGCAAAAGGGGCAGGCAGTGCAAAACGGGCAAGTACTGATAATAATCAGCTAGCGACAGGAGGGGTTAACTTGAAAAGAAATAAGATAACCATTATCGGTGCGGGGAATGTGGGCGCTACTTGCGCGCACTGGGCGGCAGTTAAGGAACTGGGCGATATCGTACTGGTGGACGTGGTAGAAGGGGTACCGCAGGGCAAGGGCCTTGATTTACAAGAAGCAGCGCCCATTGCGAGTTATGATATAAACATAATAGGCACCAACAATTACGAGGATACGGCCGGTTCGGATATCGTGGTAATAACCGCCGGCATCGCTCGCAAGCCGGGCATGAGCCGCGACGACCTGGTAAACACCAACGTCAAGATAGTTAAATCATGCGCCGAACAAGCTGCCAAATACTCGCCAAACGCCTTCATTATTGTAGTTACCAATCCTTTAGACGTCATGGTGTATGCGGCATACAAGGCCAGCGGTTTTCCACCCAACCGGGTATTCGGCATGGCCGGAGTATTGGATTCTGCCAGGTTCCGTACCTTTATCGCTATGGAACTGGGGGTATCCTATAAGGACGTGAGCGCCTTCGTATTAGGCGGACACGGCGACGACATGGTGCCGCTGGTGCGTTACAGCTATGCAGGCGGTATTCCCATTGAAAAACTCTTGCCCAAGGATCGCATTGAGGCCATTGTGGAAAGAACGAGAAAAGGCGGGGCGGAAATAGTTAATTACCTAAAAACCGGCAGCGCCTATTACGCTCCCGGCGCTTCGGTGATTGAAATGGTGGAAGCTGTTTTAAAGGATCAAAAGCGCATATTACCGGTAGCTGCTTATCTCCAAGGAGAGTACGGCGAAAAGGATATATATTTCGGTGTGCCCGCTATCATAGGCGGCGGCGGCGTGGAAAAAATCATTGAAGTTGACTTGAACGAGGAAGAAAAAGCGGCGCTGCAAAAATCCATTCAATCGGTGCGAGAGGTCATGGCTGCAATTGAATGAGAGCACCCTTGCCAGATCGTAAACGGGAGGTCAGGCGAAACAAATGAGTGATGCAAAAGGTGAGGCAAGAAAAGTTTTAATTTGTGATACTACGATGCGGGATGGCCATCAATCACTATTGGCTACCCGCATGCGTACCAGTCACATGCTGCCTATTGCCGAAAAAGTAGAGCAGGTCGGTTTTTATTCCCTGGAAGTGTGGGGTGGAGCGACTTTTGATTCCTGCATACGTTACCTGAACGAGGATCCCTGGGAAAGGCTGCGGGTGCTGAGAAGGCATTACAAGAACAGCAAACTGCAGATGCTGCTGCGCGGCCAGAATATTGTAGGTTATAAGCATTACGCCGACGACGTATTGGAAGAATTCATCAAGCGTGCCGTGGACAACGGGCTGGATATCTTTAGAATATTTGACGCGTTAAATGACACCAGGAACATGGAAAAGGCCATTCAAATAGTGAAACGGGAAGGCGCCCACGCCCAGGGTACCGTGGTGTACACCATCAGCCCAGTCCACGATTTGGACTTTTATATGCGCATGGGCGCCGAATTAAAGGAAATGGGCGTCGATTCGCTGTGCCTGAAGGATATGGCGGGCATTTTGGCGCCTCAGCCGGCTTATGAAATAATCAAGGGCTGGAAAGAGAAACTGGGCATCATGGTACAGCTGCACTGCCATTACACCAGCGGTATGGCCTCTATGACGTATTTAAAAGCGGTGGAAGCCGGTGTGGACGTGCTGGACTGCGCCATATCCTCCATGGCTTTGCAAAGCTCGCAGCCGGCCACGGAGAGCATCGTGGCAGCGTTAAAGGGTACGCCGTACGACACCGGCCTTGATTTATCGCTGCTGTCGGAAATAGCCCAATATTTCAAGGAAGTACGTAAAAATTATAGCGAGTTCGATAACGCCAGCTGCAGCCCGGATACCAACGTTCTCACTTACCAAATTCCCGGCGGCATGATCTCTAACTTCATCAGCCAGCTTAAAGAACAAAATGCATTGGATAAATTACCGGAGGTGCTGGCGGAAGTACCCCGGGTGCGGGAAGATTTTGGGTACCCGCCCCTAGTAACGCCTTCCAGCCAGATTGTCGGCGCGCAGGCTGCCTTAAACGTTTTGCTGGGTGAACGGTACAAAATAGCCACCAATGAGGTCAAGAACTACATGCGCGGCTATTACGGCCGGCCTCCTGCGCCCGTAAACGAAGAAGTGCGGAAGAAAATCATCGGCGATGAAAAACCCATTGACTGCCGGCCGGCCGACTTGATAGAGCCGGAACTGCCCAAAGCCAGGGAAGAGTGCGCTTCCTATATGGAAAAGGAAGAAGATGTCGTTTCCGTGGCATTGTTTCCGCAAATAGCACCGAAATTCCTGCAGGAGCGAATGGCCAAGAAGCTGAAGGTAGACCTTGAGCTGGCCAAGCAAGGTACGGAGTTTTACCCCATATAAAAACGCGATTGGGATCTATGAAAAAACCCGGGACCGGGGACAAGGTCCCGGGTTTTTGTGTACTGTTGCGATAATTGCTGCGCTTGTTTTAAATGTGTCATTGATCCCGGTAAAACTTGCATCAACTGCGCCAAGTGCTTGAAACTGGCGGTAATGGATGCTAAGGATAAATTGCTAGGGATAAATTAAGGATAAAAAATTTACTACTTCCTATAATGAATATTATGTAAACTAAAATAATAAATGGGGAACCCGCTTACGCCGGCAACCAAATTAAGGTCAAAAGGACAAGCGTTTTTATCTCCTTGGCAAAAGGGGTTTTTACAATACAAATGGAAATATTATTAGCAAACTATTCAAATTGATGCGAGGTGTTTTAGTTGCCTGCAAAACGCATTTGGTTAGTGGCTTTTGCTTTTATATTTTTATTCATGTTGTTTCTTTTAGCCGGCTGCCAGCATACCGCACCGGCTGTGAATATGCCGGCGGACTCAGTGGCGGGTGCCGGAGGTACCGGCGATGAGCGGTTTGAAATAATTTACGAGCACGGTGAAACTATGAACATGGGCGGTTTTACGGTGATAAGGGATAACTTGCAAGGCGTCGAGTACCTGGTTATCACTGGCTTAAACGGCGCTCCAGCGGTTATACGCATGGACAGCGGCATAGATGCAGGCGCCGAGTGACAAAAAAGCCAAAGCGGCTGCACTACTTACCTTTTTTTACCGGAAACACGCCGCCGTGAATGCGCTTGGCGTCGGAAACATTAAAGAAAACTTCCGGGCAGATTTGGTCTAAGATCGGAAGAGCGTCGTGTAGGGAAAGAGTGTAGATCTCGGTGGTC